>JBPEWX010000029.1:0-4978 GCA_052032235.1 Ilumatobacter sp.
GCCATGAGCAATAGGTAGTGACATCGACCAGAATGGGGCCCGATGCGCGCCCTGAACGCACGATCGATCGCGTTGTCGACCTTGCTCGGCACCCATCCGCCCACGCTCCCGGCCAGCTCGCTCGTCGCGTTCGGCGAGCTGTTCGGCGTCAACGGCGGCACGATGCGAACGGCGCTGTCCCGGCTCGTCGCCGCCGGCGATCTCGAACTCGACGGGGGCCGGTACACGCTCGCGGCCCGACTGCAGGCACGTCAGGCAGCGCAGGATTCCGGACGTCGCGTCGTCGACACCACCTGGGACGACCGCTGGCACACGGCGATCGCGACGGTCGACCATCGCGACCTCGCCGACCGCCGCCACGTCAGAGCACTGATGGCGAACCATCGCTTCGCCGAACTGCGGCCGACCGTGTGGATGCGCCCGGCGAACCTGCCCGCCCCGCCGCTCGACACGGACTGGATCGTGGTGACCGCCGAACCCGCCGGCACCCCGGCACGCGAGCTCGCCGGGCGGCTCTGGGATCTCGACGACCTCGCGACCCGGGCGTCCGAGCTGCACGAGCGACTCCTCGCCGCCGACCGGACACTCCGACCCGACGAACCGACCGACATCCCGCCCGCGTTCACGCTCGCCGCCGAGGCCCTGCGGTTCCTCCGCAGCGAGCCACTGCTCCCCCCGGCCTTGACGCCTGCCGAGTGGCCGGTCGACCGCCTCCGCATCGACTACGAACGTTTCGAGGTCCGCCTCCAGGCGATGATGCGACCCTTCCTCCGCGAGCAGGCGACGACCCGGTGAACGGACGGCGACGGAACAGATCGTCGATATTCCACGCGCATGCTCGGCGTGACCTACAGTGTCCCACAATGTATTCGGGGAGGACCATTCTGAAGGGCCTGCTGGCGTTCATGACAGCAGCGCTCACACTCCTCGGTGTCGCATCACCCACACTCGCCCAGGACTCCGGACCTGCGATCTTCGGCTCCCTCGACTACGAGGACCCCGAGCTCGAAGAAGACATTCCGGCCGTCGGGGTGGTGTTGACGGTGACCGGCGCCGACGGATTCGAGGCCACGGGCACGACCGACGACGCCGGCGAGTTCCGCGTCGAGGTGCCCGCCGACGGCGCGTACACCGTCGAACTCGACACCGAGACGTTGCCCGACGGGGTGAGCCTCCGCAACCCGGACAACAACCCGCTCGAGACCGAGGTCAACGACGGCCGCGACCGCCGGGTGCTGTTCCCGCTGGTTCTCGGCGAGGGCGGCGACGACAGCGGCAGCTCCACGTTCAGCGGCCGCCGCATCGCACAGCTCACCGCCGAAGGCCTCAAGCAGGGTCTCTACCTCGCCATGGCGGCGATCGGGCTCTCGCTGATCTTCGGCACGACGGGCCTCACGAACTTCGCCCACGCCGAACTCGTGACGTGGGGCATGCTGACGACCTACTTCTTCAACTTCTACGGACTGGCCGGCGTGATCGGCTTCCTCGCCCCACTGCCCCCACCGTTCGGCGGAGGCGTCAACCTCGTGTTCGCAGCGGTGCTGGGCATGCTCTGTGGCGGTGCGCTCGGCTGGCTGATCAACCGCACGATGTTCCGACCCGCTCGCAGGGCCGGCGTCAGCCTGATCGCCCAGATGGTCATGACGATCGGCCTGTCGATCCTCCTGCGCTACTTCATGCTCTACATCTTCCGAGGCGGTCCCCGTTCGTTCGGCGACTTCGCCGCACAACGCGCCAAGTCGATCGGCCCGATCGAGCTCACCGCCAAGGACATGATCGCCATGGGCTTGTCGGTGGTCATCCTCCTCGGCGTCGCGCTCTACCTGCAGATGACCCGCATGGGCAAGGCGATGCGAGCCGTCGCCGACAACCGCGAACTCGCCGAGTCGACCGGTATCGACGTCGAGCGGGTGATCAGCCAGGTCTGGGTCTGGGGTGCGGCGCTCGCCGCCCTGTCGGGTGTGTTCTTCGGCCTCGACCAGGTCAAGTGGGACTTCGGCTTCCGCATCCTGCTCCTGGTCTTCGCCGCCGTCGTGCTCGGCGGCCTCGGCTCGGCCTACGGGGCCTTGCTCGGTTCACTCATCGTCGGCCTCGTCATCAACCTGTCGACGCTGTTCATCGACGCGGAGGTGAAGAACATGGTCGCCCTGGTGATCCTCGCCGTGGCGCTCATGGTCCGACCACAAGGTCTGCTCGGGCGAGCGGAGAGGATCGGATAGCCGATGGATTGGGGATTCATTCTCGAACGCACCTTCTCGACGATGTTCGGCGTCGAGGTCATGGTGTTCGCGCTCGCCGCCGTCGGACTCAACGTCCACTTCGGCTACACGGGCCTGCTCAACTTCGGCCAGGTCGGCTTCATGGCCGCCGGCGCCTACGGACTCGGCGTCACCATCCACTACTTCGAGTGGAGCTTCATGGTGGGCATCGTCTTCGGCGTCGTCTACTCGCTGATCCTCGCCGCGATCCTGGGTCTGCCGACCCTGCGTCTCCGAGGCGACTATCTGGCGATCGTGACCATCGCCGCGTCCGAATCCATCCGCCTGTTCGTGCGCTGGCGCCGCATGAAGGAGTTCACCGGCGCGTCCGAGGGCCTCGGCGAGTTCGCCGACCCGTTCTACGAGACGTCGCTCAACCCGTTCGACGTCGGCGTCCGATACGACTTCGGACCGTTCAGCTACCTCGGCCGAGACCTGTGGGTCCTCACGGTCGGCTGGATCGTCCTGATCCTCACCGTGCTGTTCGTGAAGCGCCTGATGTCGTCCCCGTGGGGTCGAGCACTCAAGGCCATCCGTGAAGACGAGGATGCCGCCCGAGCGCTGGGCAAGAACGCCTACTGGTTCAAGCTCCAGTCGCTGATGCTCGGCGGCGTGATCGGCGGCATGGCCGGCATGTTGCAGGTCATCCAGAAGGGTTCGATCCAGGCCGACACGTTCAACCCGGTCATCACCTTCACGATCTGGGCGATCCTCATCCTCGGCGGCCCCGGCCGTACCTGGTCGCCCGTCATCGGCTCGATGATCTACTGGACGCTGATCGCCTTCCTCGAGACCACGCTGCGTCAGCTGCCCGACGGCGCCTCGAACGCACTCGAGGACACGATCGAGCTGAGCGACTTCAACATCAGCCAGGTGCGCTTCATCATGGTCGGTCTCGGCCTGATCCTGCTGGCCAGGTACCGACCACAAGGCATCTTCGGCTCACGAGAGGAGATGGCGCTCGATGACCGATGAACAGCGCCCCGGGATCGAATTCGGCAAGACCGCCGGCGGTGGCGGTGCCGCGGGAGCGATTCACGACCACGTGAACCCGGTGGCCGGCGTCTTCGACGACGTCGAGCCCGTACCGGGCTCGAAGAAGCCCGACCCGATCCTGATCGCCGATCACGTCACCAAGACGTTCGGCGGCCTGACCGCGGTCGACGTCGAGCACCTCGAGATCCAGCGTGGTGGCATCACCGCGCTGATCGGCCCGAACGGTGCCGGCAAGACCACGTTCTTCAACCTGCTCACCGGGTTCGACAAGCCGAACACCGGTCACGTCGTCCTCGACGGTCAGTCGATCGACGGTGTGCCGCCGCACAAGCTCGCCAATCGCGGCATGGTGCGCACGTTCCAGCTCACCAAGGCGCTGTCGCGCATGACCGTCATCGACAACATGAAACTCGGCGCCGTCAACCAGACCGGCGAACACTTCTGGCGGGCACTGCTGCCGATCTGGAAACGTCAGGAGCAGGAGATCGAAGGGCGCGCCGATGCCCTTCTCGATCGCTTCAACCTGACCCACATGCGCGATCAGTTCGCCGGCACGATGTCGGGCGGCCAACGCAAGCTCGTCGAGATGGCTCGCGCGCTGATGACCGACCCGAAGCTCGTCATGCTCGACGAGCCGATGGCAGGCGTCAACCCGGCCCTCACGCAGTCGCTGCTCGGACACGTCAAGGGGCTCCGCGCCGAGGGGCGCACCGTCATCTTCGTCGAGCACGACATGGACGTCGTGCACGACATCTCCGACTGGGTCGTCGTCATGGCCGAGGGTGCGATCATCGCCGAGGGCACGCCCGACGACATCGCCGCCAACCCCGACGTGATCGACGCCTACCTCGGTTCGCACCACGACTCCGACTTCGAGAGCTGGAGCGACGACGAGATCGCCCAGGCCGAGTCGGCCGACGACACGCCCGCCGGCGAGGAGGGTTCCCGATGAGCGACGAGTTCCTGATCCACGTCGACAACGTCCGCGCCGGTTACGTGCCGGGCGTCGACATCCTCAACCAGTGCTCCCTCGAGCTCCGCCAGGGTGAGCTGATCGGCATCATCGGCCCGAACGGCGCCGGCAAGTCGACCCTGCTCAAGGCACTGTTCGGCCTGCTGTCGGTTCGCGAGGGCCACGTGCTCTACAAGGGCGAGGACATCTCCGACGCCCCGGCGCACGAGCTGGTCGAGAAGGGCATCGGCTACGTGCCCCAGCGCGACAACGTGTTCCCGTCGCTGACCGTGCAGGAGAATCTCGAGATGGGTGTCTTCCTGCGTCCCTCGATCTTCAAGGAACGGCTCGACTTCGCCACCGAGATCTTCCCGCGCCTCGCCGAACGCCTCGGACAACGCGCCGGTTCGCTCTCGGGCGGCGAACGCCAGATGCTGGCGATGGGACGGGCCCTCATGATGGACCCCGAGGTCATCTTGCTCGACGAGCCGTCCGCCGGCCTCTCCCCCGACCTCCAGGACCAGGTGTTCCTCCGGACCCGCGAGATCAACAAGGCCGGCGTGTCGGTCGTCATGGTCGAGCAGAACGCACGTCGATGCCTGCAGATCTGCGACCGCGGCTACGTGCTCGACCAGGGCACCAACGCCTACAGCGACACGGGTCGCAACCTCCTGCACGACCCGAAGGTGATCGAGCTCTACCTCGGCACCCTCGCCCGCGTCGACTGACGCTCACTGCTCCCCCGTCGGTTGAGGTCAGACCCCAACCGACA
>JBPEWX010000290.1:0-2719 GCA_052032235.1 Ilumatobacter sp.
TCCCGAGGTGGCGATCGCGGCGGCTCTCGGGGTGGCCGCCGCAGTCCTCCTCCACGTCGTCTACGTCAAGCCCATGAAGGCGAGCGAGAACTCGACTGGGTTCTCGGTCCGCGAGTACGCCGGCAAGACGGGCGAGCTGACCACCGGCGTCCCCGCCTCGGGGTTCGGTGAGGTCGTCGTACGGATGGGCGCGAGCACCACGTTCCAGACGGCCGCCTCCTTCTCGGGCGACCCGATCCCGACTGGCACGCGTGTCGTCGTGGTCGAGGTGGACTCGGAGGGCGTGCTGAAGGTGGCCCCGCTCGATCGTGATGATCTCGGCCGGTCCGAAGCCCAGCGACCGATCCCGCCGCGTCTCCAGACGCGCACCTGACTGTCCCTCACCCAGTTCCCCAGACCCATGCTCGAACTACTCGGAGTCGGTGGCGTCGTCGCCCACGTTCTGCGGGCTGACGAGCCACTCGTCGGTCGCCGGCGGGGTGACGACGACGTAGTAGTCGCCGGGCGCCAGGTCGTCGAAGCCGTAGACGCCGTCGGCGTCGGTGAGGTCGCTGCCGAGCGGTGTGCTGTTCCCGACCTCGTAGAGCACGACGGTGGCGCCGGCGATGCCGGGTTCGAGGGCCGGATCGCCCTGCACGCCGTCGCCGTTCGTGTCCGACCACACGCGGTCGCCGAGCGAACCGGTGAGCACGAGGCCGGCATCGATCGTGGTGATCGTGTCGCCGGACTCGACGGTGAACGGGGCGGTGGTCGCCACGAGGGTGTCCACGCCGACGACGGCGTCGCTGTCGACGGCGTCGTCTCCGCCCTGGTCGGGGCTGGTGAAGACGAAGGTCTGATCGACGAGTTCGAACTCGACCGAGTACTCGCCCGGGACCAGATCCGTGAACTGATAGAAGCCGTCGTCGTCGGAGGTGACCGTGCGCACGACGGCGCCGTCGGCGTCGAGGAGACGGACGGTCACGCCCGGCACGCCGGGTTCGCCGTCGTCCTGCACACCGTCACCGTCGAGGTCGTTCCAGACGAAGTCACCGACGCTGGCCGGGCGGAAGTACCCGAAGTCGACGTCGTCGACGTCGTCGCCGACCGCGAGGGTCTGATCGGTCGAGCCGTCGAGGGTGTTGCCCGTCGAGGGCTTCTCGTAGGTCTGGACGGTGCCCGGAGGCAGGGTGCTCTCGACGACGCGCACCGTGTAGTCGCCCGGCGGCAGTCCGTCGAACGAGTAGCTGCCGTCGGCGTCGGTCACGTCGGTCCCGATCACGGTGCCGGCGTCGTCGAGCAACTCGACGGTCACACCGGCGAAGCCAGGCTCGTCCCCGTCCTGGACGCCGTCGTTGTCCACGTCCTCGAACACGCGGTCACCGACCGTGGCGCCGATGAAGTAGCCGAAGTCCTGATCGAGGTCGGTGATGCCGGCGGGCACCGGCGAGTCGTCGTTCAGATCGACCGCGGAGGTCGAGTCGCCCGGGTTCGTGCGATCGCTCGGCGTGTCGGGGTCGCCGGAGTTGACTGCGGGGAGGAAGGTCGCGGGCAGCGTGGTGGTGTCGACCCGCACGGCGTAGTCGGCGGCGGCGAGGTCGGTGAACAGATAGCCGCCGTCGGCCGTCGTGACCGTGGTCTCGATCACGGCACCCGAGGCGTCGAGCAACTCGACGGTGACGCCCTCGATGCCGGGCTCGTCGGCACCCTGTGCGCCGTTGCCGTCGACGTCGTGGTAGACGGTGTCGCCGATGGTGCCCGGGTCGAAGTAGCCGAAGTCGATGTCGGTCTGCGACTCACCGGCTTCGACGGTGACGTCGGTCTCCGAGTCGAGGTCGCCGCCGAGACCGTCGAAGGTGTTGTCGCCTGCGTCGAATCCGGCAGGCAGGGTCGAGGTGTCGACACGCACCGTGTAGTCGCCCGCGGCCAGGTCCTCGAACAGGTACAGACCGGCGGCGTCGGTGACGTCGCTCGCGATCACGGTGCCGGCGTCGTCGAGCAACTCGACGGTCACACCGGCGATGCCGGGCTCACCGGCATCCTGCACGCCGTCGGCGTTCGCGTCGTACCAGACGAAGTCGCCGATGACCGCCGGCCGGAAGTAGCCGAAGTCCTGCGCGTCGTCGGTCTCACCGGAGACGAGGACGACGGGTGTGGTCGTCTCGTCGTCGAGCGTCGCGTCGGGGTCGACGGTCTGCTCCCATCCGGCGCCGGCGAGCGGGCCGGACGCCGAGTCGACGATGACGCCGTAGGCACCGGGAACGAGATCGTCGAACCAGTACGAGCCGATCGGGTCGACGACGCCGTCGCCGTCGACGTCGGTGATGGTCGACGAGGTCGTGGTCGTGTCGACGAGGGTGTCGAGCACGCCGTCGCCGGTCGTGTCCTCCCACAGTTCGACGGTGACACCGCCGAGGCCGGGATCGGTCGTCGCGTCGGTGTACGCACCGTCACCGTTCGCGTCGTCGAACACGAGGTCGCCGATGGCGACCGGGACGTAGAGGCCGGCGTCGACGGTGAGGACCGAGTCGCCTTCCGTCAGCGTGATCACCGGCGACAGCCCGGTGGCGTCCGCGTCGGAGTCGAGCGTGTCGTCGCCCTGGTCGGCGCGGGTGAACACCATGTCGACGGGTGCGGTGAAGCGCACCTGGTAGTCGCCGGGCAGCAGCCCGGCGAACAGATACGAGCCGTCGACGTCGGTGGCCGTCGTGGCGACGACCGCGCCGTCGGCGTCGAGCAG
>JBPEWX010000291.1:0-5505 GCA_052032235.1 Ilumatobacter sp.
TCCGCTACGCCGACCAGCCGAAGTAGCCCGTCCGTCCGGGTCGGGTGTCGGAGGGAACGACGACGGAGTCGGCGTTTCCGAAGATCACCCGACCCGGCTCAGGGGTGGGTGAGGTAGACGGTGCAGGCGCTGTTGGCGCCGGTGTAGTGGTTCGGGAACTCGACGATCTCGGCCCGGACGTCGCCGAACACCCGCCCGAGCAAGGCCGTGAACCCGGCGTCGGGCGGGTCGTCCGACCACAGCGCGAACGTGCCGCCCGGCACGAGCTGGTCTGCGATCCGCTGCAACCCGCCCTCGCTGTAGAAGCCGGCGTGACTCTCGTCGAGGTGGAAGTCGGGGGTGTGATCGATGTCGACCAGGATCGCGTCGAACGGTGCTCCCCCGCCGACGTCGATGCCGTCGTGCGCCATGGCGAAGAAGTCACCGTGCACGAAGCGGCACCGCTCGTCGGCGACCAACGTCGGGCCGAGCGGGACCAGCCCTCGTTCGTGCCACTCGATCACCTCGGCGAGGGCGTCGATCACGGTCAGTTCGGCGACCCGGTCGCTCTCCAACGCCGCTGCGGCGGTGCAGCCGAGGCCGAGCCCGCCGACGACGACGCGCAGCGAGTCGCCCGGGGTGTCGGCGATGCCGAGTCGGCCCACGGCCTCCTCGGTCGCCGTGAACATGCTCGACATGAGGAACGCCTCGCCGAGCTTCACCTCCCAGATGTCGATCTGCAGCACCGGCTCGAGCCGTCGTCGCAGCATCAACTCGCCCATCCGGGTCGGCCGGACGTCGAGCACCTCGAACGCGCGACTCACATCGCACCGACCGAGTCGGTCACGAGCGGTACTCGGGGTTCTCGAAGTCGAAGCGTGCGCCGGCGGCCCAGGCGTTGCGGTCGTTGCCCTGGTTCGGGATCGGATTGGCGTTCAGGATCGATGCGAGGTGCATCAGGTTCCACGTCATGATGGTGGTGTTGCGCTGGGTGAACTCGTTGTCGAACCCGACTCGACCCCCGTCGTCGGTCTCATCGCCGTACGACGGACCCGGCCCTGCCTCGCCGATCCAGCCGCAGTCGGCCTGCGGCGGGATCGTGTAGCCGAGGTGTGAGAGCGCGTAGCCGATCGTCATGGCGGCGTGCTTGATGCCGTCTTCGTTGCCGGTCACGACGCACCCGCCGACCTTGCCGTAGTAGATCGACTGACCCTGGTCGTTGAGCATGCCCGACATGGCGTAGAGCCGCTCGATCAGCACCCGACAGACCGAGCTCTCCTCACCCAGCCAGAGCGGTGTGCCGACGACGAGGATGTCGGCGGCCTTCACCCGTTCCCAGATCGACGGCCAGTCGTCGCGATCCCAGCCGTGTTCGGTCATGTCGGGGTACACGCCGGGCGGGACCTGGTGCTCGAGGAGGTACACGTGGTCGACGTCGACGCCCTGCTTCTCCATGATCGCCGCGGACGCCCCGAGCAACAGCCCGGTGTGGCTGTCGGCCGACTCCCGCTTCAACGACGTGTTGACGTACAGCGCCCGCAATCCCTCGTACTGCCCCATGGAGCCAGCATGCCACGCCCTCGCCGAGCCCTCCACCACGTCACACGCCGGACATCTCATTCGGTCCCTGAGGCGGGATCAGATCGTGCGAGTGCAAGGCAGGCGAGCCCCGAGTTGCCTTCCGGCAACGAGCGGGCGATGCCAACGCAGCAATCGTGCGATCTGGCTCGCCTCAGCGGGAGGTGGCGGTGCCGGCTTTTTCGGTGACGACCTTGCTGCTGCCGCCCGGCTGCATGCTCACGCCGAGCAGGCTGTCGCCGGCCTCCATCGTGCGCTTCTGGTGCGACACGATGACCAGCTGGGCGTCCTTGCGGAACTCGTTGATGAGGCCGAGGAAGCGGTGCAGGTTGACGTCGTCGAGCGCCGCCTCGACCTCGTCCATCACGTAGAACGGCGACGGGCGGCTGCGGAACACGGCGAACAGGAACGCGAGCGCGGTGAGGCTGCGCTCACCGCCCGACAGCAACGACAGCTTCTTCACGTTCTTGCCGCTCGGCTTGGCCTCGACCTCGATGCCGGTGTTGAGCAGGTCGTCGGGCACGGTCAGCTTGAGCTTGCCCGAGCCGCCGGGGAAGAGCGTCGAGAACAGGTTGGTGAAGTTCTCGCTGACGTCGGCGAACGCCGAGGCGAACACCGTCTGGATCTCCTGGTCGACCGCCTTGATGACCCGGCTGAGTTCGCGGCGTGTCGACCGCACGTCTTCGAGTTGCTCTTCGAGGAACGTGTGCCGCTGCTGCAGCTCGTTGTACTCCTCGAGCGCGAGCGGGTTGATCGGTCCGAGCAGTCGCAACTCGCGGTCGAGTTCACGAACCCGACCGGCGGCCGTGGCCCCCTCGGGCAACTCGGGCTGCTCCGCCGCCTCGGCGACCTCGGGCTCGACGTCGAGGTCGCGGCGCAGGGTCTCGACGGCGGTCTCGAGCCGGAGCTTCGCTTCGGCCTCTTCGACCTCGGAGCGGTGCAGCTTGTGCCGCAACTCCTCGAGCCGACGTTCGGCGTCGGTGCGTCCCTTGCGGGCGGTGTCGAGCGCTGTCGTGAGGCCACGTACCTCTTCACTCTGGCGACGGCGTCGGGCGACGAGGTCGTCGTGTTCCACCTCGATCACCGAGCGGTGGGTGTCGACCAGCGCAGCGAGTCGGTCGATGGCGACGATCGCCTTCTCGACCTGCACGCGCCGCTCGGCGGCGAGCGCGCGGGCTTCCTTGTCGGCCTCGAGCCGACGCTCGGTCTCGGCGATGCGGTTCTCGAGCAGGCCCTTGCGTTCGTGCAGGCCGGCGTTACGCACTTCGAGCTCGCGGCGGCGCGACGCCAGCACGGCGGCACGTGCCTCGAGTTCGGCACGGGCCTCACCACGAGCCTTCGCCGCCTCGGCCTCGGCTCGTTCCTCGGCGTCGAGCGCCGGCAGGACCGCTTCGAGTTCGGCGATGCGCGTCTGCTCACCGTCGATGAACGTCGTGAGCTCCTCGATCGAGCGGTCGAGGTTCTCGCATTCGGCGGCTGCCTCGCGTCGCTGACCGAGCACGCGCGACAGCCCTTCGGACGCCGCGGTGAACCGGGCGTCGTTCTGGTCGAGTTGCCGGGTCAGGTCGGCTTCGGTCTGGCGAGCGGCCGACTGGCGCTCCTTCGCCCCGCGCAGCGCCTCTTCGGCGGCGGCGAGTGCCTGTGTGCACTGCTCGGCGCGCTCTTGGGCGTCGGCCAACGCGGCGGCGGTCGCGCCGCCCGCGGCGGCGCCGACACGCCAGCCGGTCGGGGCGAATCGATCGCCTCCGGCGGTGACGATGACGGCGGCGGGGTGTTCGATCGCCGCGGAGACGGCGGCATCGACCGAATCGACGCGGACGGCTCCCGCGATGAGGGCTTCCAAGAGCCCGCTCACGCCCGGACGGCCGGAGCGCACGTGCGGCAGCACCGGGTCGCCGACCGGCGGCGGGGTGATCGAGCCGTGACGACCACCGGCAGCGAGGACCGCACCGCTGGTGTCGGACGACTGGAGCGCTTCGAGCGCTCGCTGCGCCGCCTCGGGGTTCTCGACCACGACGGCGGTCAGGGCCTCGCCGAGCGACGCCTCGACGGCCTCCTGCCAACCCTGATCGATCTCGACCAGGTCGAGGAGGGTGCCGAGCACACCGTCGACGCCGGCGAGCCGTTCGGCGCCGGCACGTGCGTGTGCGGCGTCGAGGGCGAGTTGAAGGGCTTCGACCCGAGCAGACGCTCGCGACGACGCCTCGTTCGCGTCGGCGCGTTCGGTGGTGAGGCGTTCGACGTCGGCGTCGGCCTCGACGCGGGCGTGTTCGGCGGCGGCGATCTGATCGACGAGCGGCGACTCGACCGACTCGGCCTGCGCACAGTCGGCCCGCAGCCGTTCGGTGTCGGCCTCGAGCTGTTCGATGCGGCCGGTGAGCTCTTCGCGCCGTGTGGTGGCACGACGACGCTCGCTCTCGCTGCGTTCGACACCGTTCCGGATCGAGCGCAGCTCGCCGCGCACCTCGGCGGCCGCGCTGGCGGCTTTGGCGCTGCTCTTCTCGTCGTCGAACAGGGTCGGCGAGATCTTTTCGCGCTCTTCACGGAATGCAGCTTCGTCGGCTTCGAGCTGTTCGGATTCGGGCTGGACCTGGCCGAGGGCTTCTTCGACCTCGTCGAGCTCGGCACGGAACTTCGCTGCGTCGCCTTCGAGGTTCGCGACCACGCCGGCGTCGAGGAGGGAGCCCTTGTCGCGTTCGAGCGATCGCTTGCGCTCGACGAGGACGGCGGCGAGGCCGCGTGCGCGTTCGCGGAGCTGCTCGACCTGCATCAGGCGGTCGGCGACGTCGCTCTCACCGCGGGCCGACAACTCGGCTTCGAGCGACATGATCTCGGTGTCGAGGCGGGCCAGTTCGGTCTTGAGCTCACCTTCGAGACGGCCGGCGTCGAGGCGGTCGGCGGCGATCGATTCGAGCTTGGTGCGCAACCCGGCGATTTCTCGGCCGGCGACGAAGACGCGCAGCGTCTGGAGTTCGACGACGATCTCGCCGTGGCGGCGAGCGGCCTCGGCCTGGCGTTCGAGCGGTCGCAGCTGACGCCGGACCTCACGCAGCAGGTCTTGCAGGCGGAGCAGGTTCGCTTCGGTCGCATCGAGGCGACGCTCGGCCTTCTCTTTCCGCCGGCGGAACTTGAGGACGCCGGCGGCCTCTTCGATGATCCCGCGTCGGTCCTCGGGGCGAGCGTTGAGCACCGCGTCGATCTGGCCCTGGCTGACGATCACGTGCTGCTGACGTCCGACGCCGGCGTCGGAGAGCAGTTCCTGGATGTCGAGGAGGCGACACGGGGCACCGTTGATCATGTACTCGCTGTCGCCGGAGCGGAACAGGACACGGGTGATCGTGACCTCGTTGAACTCGACGGGCAACAGGCCGGACGTGTTGTCGAGCGTGAGGCCGACCTCGGCCCGACCGAGGGCGGGGCGCTTCTCGGTTCCGGCGAAGATGACGTCGTCCATCTTCTGGGAGCGGACCGACTTGGGCGCCTGGGCGCCGAGCACCCACGCGATCGCGTCGACGACGTTCGACTTCCCGGAGCCGTTCGGGCCGACGACCACGGTCACCCCGGGTTCGAGGTGCATGTTGGTGGCGTCGGCGAACGACTTGAAGCCCTTGAGGGTGAGGCTCTTCAAAAACACGGCGGCCCCGAATCTACTGCCCAGTCCGCCAACCCCACCGCATGCCGCGCGGGCGGACGGGGATCAGCGTTGGCAGCGAGGGCAGTAGTGGGTCGAGCGTTGGGCGCTCACGGTGAGGCGGATCCAGCCGACGCCACACGTCCGGCACCGCTCCCCCGCCCGGCCGTACACGTGGTGGGCGTCCTGATAGCTCCCGCCTTCGCCGAACAGGTCGACGTACTGCGCATCGCTCAGGGTCGATCCGCCGGCGTCGATCGCCTCGTTCAGGATCCGGTGGATGGCGGCGTGCAGGCGCCGCTCCGATCGAGTGGACA
>JBPEWX010000292.1:0-1717 GCA_052032235.1 Ilumatobacter sp.
TCCACTCGGCGCCGTACCCGGCACCCCCGCGAATGTTCGGCAGCACGACCCGGTAACCGGCACCCACGAGCATGATGACCTCGATGTGCGGCGACGGCGCCCACCCACCGAGCGGCCCGCCGTGCACGTCGACGATCGTCGGCAGTGCGGCGTCGCCGGCTCCCGGCGGTGACGCGACCCACGTCTCGACCGGGCCGCCGGCACCCGGCACTTCGACGCGTCGCATCTCGGGCTGCACGAACCGGCGTTGCCAAGCCGACCCGAACGTCGAATGGAACCGGAAGCTGCGCCGGTCGGGCTCGACGTCGAGATCGACCGTCATCACGTCCATCGCCCGGCCGGCCAGCGTGCCGAGCAGCATCACGCGACCGTCGGACGACGCCGCCGACGCGACGGCGAGCTGATGCGTCGTCACGTCGGCCCACGGCCCGGGATCGGCCCGGTCGGAGATCGTCGGCTCCTCGACGAGTGAGCCCGTCCGACCGTCGATCGTCCACCGCTCGGGCAGACTCCGTCCGCGATCGGTGATCGCGGCGACGATCGTCCGATCGTCGAGCCACATCGGTCCGGTACGCCCGTCCACCATCCACCCGTGCAGGTCGGTGTCGCACCACGCGCCGATCGGACGGTCGAGGTGGGCCGAGAGCTCGATCACGGCGCCCGACCCGTCGGCGCGGGTCAGCAGCAACCCGGGGCTGACGTCGTCGCGCGGATCGGCCCCGACGACGCCGATCGCCACGACCCACCGACCGTCGGGGCCGAACACTGGCCGGCCGACCGGTCCACCGACGTCGAACAACGAGCGAGGACGCGAGCGCTTCGACCGGGGGCCGGCGTCGACGTCGATCGCCCACGCCGCGCGCCGAGGACGGACGTCGGCATCCGCACCCAGGTCGGCGGCGAATGCGACCGTGCGGCCGTTCGGATGCCACGAGATCTCGGACACGCCCCAATCGCCCGAGGTCACCTGACGAGCTGCGGCACGTCCGTCCGCGTCGATCACGAACAGGTGCGACCAACGATCGAGATGACCGACCTCGTCGTACCGCCAGTCGGCACGCGTCATCCGACGCGCCGTCGGCGACGGCAGGTGCGGATCGCGAGCGAGCGTGGTGCCGGCTGCGGGCCGATCACCGACGATGAACCGAGGCGGATCGACCTCGGCGGTGAACGCCAGCCGCCGACCGTCGGGCGACCACGCGAGCTCGCGCACCGACCCGAACCCGGGTTCGCCACGAACGAGCCGGCGCTCACGCCGCCCGTCGATGCCGACCGATCGGAGTTCGGCCGGGCGTTCCTCGTCGTCGACCCACGAGCGGACGAACGCCACCGTGCGGCCGTCGGGCGACACCCGCGGCACGGTGTCACGGACCCGGCCGTCGGTGAGGCGCCGAGGCGACGAACGTCGCCCCAGATCGACCAGGAACAGGTGGCCCTCGTAGCGCCCGCGACGCACGATCCGGCGCACGACGACGGCCGCCGAACCGTCCGGAACGGCGTCGATCTCCTCGACCACGACCACTCGCGAAATGTCGTTCGGGCGCATGGGAGCAGCGGGCATGGGCGGACTGTACGACCTCGCGCGAGACCCGGAACAGTCGCACCGAAACGACATGAAATTGGTACTTGCACTCCAGACCTCCGATCGTCAGAATCACGTCGACAATCCAATGGCGCCGAGGCGCCCGATCGGAACAGGGAGAGTTCGATGTTGAGG
>JBPEWX010000293.1:0-3261 GCA_052032235.1 Ilumatobacter sp.
GGCTTGTGCCGCGGTCGGCGCGCCGTAGCCGACCTGACTGAGCACCAGTGCTCCGATGAGTGTTGCAGTCGCGGTGGCGCGCCGCAACTGACGGTGGGTGGAACCGATCATCACGTAACCCTTCCCTGTCGTGAAGCGTGCAATTTCCCGTCGCCTCGACCGTGCACGTCCGGTCGAGGTGCGGACCATCTTTGTCACTCTGCGTGTCCGGGCGAACTCAATTCGCGTCATGATCCGGTGCCGACTCGTCAAACTCGCGCCCCGAGGACGGATGACCGCCTCACGGTGACGCAGCCACGGGACGACGTATGGTTGCGGCATGACGAGCGAGCCACCGACCGACCGGCTCAACGAGGTCGGCGTCCTCAAGCGGCGGGAGATCGAGGCGCGGATCGTCGCACCGCTGCTGGAGCGGCTCTCGGAGCGCTTCGGCTCGGAGGTGTACGACACGGCGCGAGACGTGATCGTCGACGTGGCACGCGAGCAAGGTGCTGCGCTGGCCGAACTGGTCGGCGACGACTCGCTGCCCGGATTCGCGTCCGCGCTCGGCGCCTGGTCGGCCGACGGGGCACTCGAAACCGAGATGCGCGAACTGTCCGACGAGGTGTTCGCGTTCGATGTGGTGCGCTGTCGATACGCCGAGATGTATCGGGCGCTGGGGCTCGCCGACCTCGGCGCCACGATGTCGTGCAACCGCGACGGCTCGCTGATCGAAGGCTTCAACCCCGACGTCGTGTTCACCCGAACCCAGACGATCATGAGCGGCGCCGATTACTGCGACTTCCGCTTCGAGCTCCCCGCCACGCCGGTCGAGATCCAGCGATGAAACCGCTGCGAGTCGCTGCGTCGGCGGTCGCCATCGTCACCGTGCTGCTCGCCGGTTGCGGCGGCGAGGAGCGTCCGTCCGACGCCGCGTGGAGCGCGATCTGGGACGGCGAACGCGGACTCGTCCCCACCGAAGCCGAACTGGTCGTCGGCGGCCGAGAACTGTGCGACGAACTGGTCGGCCTGTACCGGGAGCGGTTCGACGACCTGACCCCGACACCGTCGGAAGGACTCGACGACGCCGTCGAGGCCTGGACCGAGCAAGCCGAACAGATCGCGTTCGAGTGCCCGACCGATCCCGAGGTCTTGGCCGCCGAGTACGAGGCCCTGCGACGCCTCGAAGCCGAGATCGACGCCGGCCTCGAAGCCGGGTGACGTCCGCTGCGCTCGTCGCTCAGGTCGCCGGCGAGAGGGCGGCACGCAAGAACGAGCGGAGTTCGTCGCGAAGACGGCGGAGATCGGCGAGGCTCGGCTTCCAGCCGACCGCCCGGAGCACCTCGGGTTCGGTCGCGATGCCGGTGACGGTGGCGTAGGCGAGGCCCGCCACCAACCCCGGGTCGCCCTGCCGCAGGCGCCCCTTGTCCATCTCGAGCCGCAGGTAGTCGACACCACGATCGACCAGCGGCTGCACGTGTTGACGGAGCCGATCGGCCCGGGCGTCGGGGAGCCGACTCACCTCACGCACCAACCCGAGCAATGCCGGTCGACGCACCGCCGGACGGAACACGGCCTCGATCACGGCGTCGACGCGGTCGAGCGGGTCGTCGTCGGCGGAGCGGATGGCGGCCTCGATCGACACGTGGAGCTCGGCGGCGACGGCCTCGAGGACGGCATCGACCAACTCGTCCTTCGACGGGAACCAGTACAGGACCGTCTGCTTGCGGATGCCGACGGACCGAGCGATCTCGTCGAGCGACACGGCGTCGACGCCGCGAACGCCGAACAGGTCGATCGCAGCATCGAGGATGCGCTGTCGGGTCGGTGTCGTCGTCATCGTCGATCAGAACGCAGGGCTCGCCGCCACGGTGGACGCCGAGACCATTGAAGAACTCTCTACCAAGTGGTAGACAGTCCCATTGTGATCGCCGAATCGCTCGCTGGCAAGCGCATCGCCATCACCGGCTCGACCGGATTCGTCGGAACGGCGCTCGTCGAGCGCCTCCTTCGCAGCGTTCCCGACTGCGAACTGATCCTGCTCGTCCGTGACGGCAAGCGCACGAAGGCCGCCAAGCGCGTCGAGAAGGAGCTGCTCCGCAACGACGCGTTCGACCGGTTGCGCGAACAGTACGACGGGCCCGACTCGACCGAATCGTTCGCCGAGATGACGGCACGCCGCATCACCACGATCACCGGTGACGTGTCGAGTGACGGGCTCGGACTGAACGACGACGACCGTCGGACGTTCTCGACCGCCGACACGGTGATCCACTCGGCGGCGACCGTCTCGTTCGACTCGCCGCTCGACCGCGCCGTCGAGATCAACCTGCTCGGCCCGGTCCGCATCGCCCAGTTGTGTCACGACCTCGGCGTGACGCCGCACCTCGTCGCCGTCAGCACCTGCTACGTGGCCGGCAACCGTCGCGGCAAGGCACCCGAGGTCCTGGTCAGCGACGGACCGTTCGACATCGGGCTGTCGTGGAAGGCCGAGGTCGAGGCCGCCCGCCGCCTCCGCAGCGACAACGACGCGCTCAGCCGCCAACCCGACCACCTCGCCCGCTTCCGCAAGGAAGCACGCACCGAACTCGGCGCGGCCGGCGCTCCGGCGCTCGCCGCCAAGACCGAGCAGATCCGCGAGCGCTGGGTGCGCGACCAGCTGGTCGAGGCCGGCCGCTCCCGCGCCGCCAGCGTCGGGTGGCCCGACGCGTACGCGTTCACCAAGGCGCTCGGCGAACAGGCGCTCACCGACACGGTTGCGAGTCATGGCGGCGACGTGCCCGTGTCGATCGTGCGGCCGTCGATCATCGAGTCGGCGTGGGCCGAACCGCACCCCGGCTGGATCCGCGGCTTCCGCATGGCCGAACCGGTCATCCTGTCGTACGCCAAGGGCCTGCTCAGCCAGTTCCCCGGCGTGCCCGAGGGCACGATCGACGTCATCCCCGTCGACATCGTCGTGAGCGCGATCATCGCCGTCGCAGCCGTCGGCCCCGAGGCCGCGCCCCCGATCACCCAGGTCGCGTCAGGTGGTATCAACCCGCTCACCTATCGCATGCTGATCGACTACGTCAGCACCTGGTTCGGCGAGCACCCCCTGTACGACCCGAAGGGTCAGCCGATCGTGCTGCCCGAGTGGCGGTTCCCCGGACGCGGCAAGGTCGAAGGCGAACTCCGCCGCGCCAACCGAGTGCTCGGCTGGAGCGAGAAGACGCTGCAGGCGCTGCCCCTGCGCGGCAAGCAGGCCGAACTCGCCGCCACGATCGAGACGCGACGCGCCGAGGT
>JBPEWX010000294.1:0-4876 GCA_052032235.1 Ilumatobacter sp.
GACGGTGTTCGACATGATTCCTCCTGGTTCGTCGTTCGTCGTTCGTCGTTCGTGATTCGACGATGACGGTGTCGAACGTACGGACGCGGTGGGGTCCGGGTCTTGGCCTCGCCTGCCAACGTCGTGACCGGATCGGCCACCGACGGGTCCGTGCCAGAATCGGCGGATGCCATCGGTCGGTACTCCGGTCATCCGACGGATCGTCGGCGTGTCACGCTCGTCGATCCCGCACGACCGGCTCCTCGCCGACCTCGGTCTCCCGGTCGAGCCGGAGTCGCCGTGGACCGGTCAGGCGGTCGACGCCGATGCGTACTACGACCTCCTGGAGCGGGTGGCGGTGCCGGACGATCCCGAGCTGCCGTTCCGGTACGGGGCGTCGATCTCCGCCGACTCCCTCGGCGCCCTGGGGCTGGCGATGAAGACGGCGCCGACCGTCGGCGATTCGCTCCGGCGCCTGATCCGCTACGTCCTCGTGCTCAGCGACACGCTCGACTACGAGTTGCTCGACGAGTCCGGCGGGAGCACGTTCGCGCTCGTCGGCCGGCCGCACCACCGGCCCGGCGCCGCCCTCGCCAACGAGTGTGCGTTGGCGGCCGTCGTCTCGATGATCCGGCAGGCGACCGGGTACGCGTTCCGACCCCGGGAAGTCGGCTTCCGCCACGAGCCCCCGGCGGACGGTGCGCCGCACCACGAGTACTTCGGGTGTCCGGTTCGCTTCGGTGCCCGAGTCGACGGGCTGGTCCTCGACGCGGAGCAGCTCGCCCGGCCGACGCTGCTCGCCGACGAGGGCTTGTCGACGTACCTGCTGGCACAACTCGACGACCTCAAGGCGAAGGCGGCCGACCGGTCGTTGACCGCCGTGGTGCGCGGTGTGGTCGCCGACACGTTGGCCGATGGACAGCCGAGCAAGTCGGCGGTCGCCCGCCGTCTCGGGATGAGCGAGCGGACGCTGCACCGCCGGCTCGCCGACGAGGGCGCGAACTTCCAGACGCTCGTGACCGACGCTCGACGCGACGCAGCCGAGTCGTTGTTGCAGACGAGTGCCCACTCGCTGGCCGATGTGGCGTTCCTCACCGGCTTCTCCGACCAGACGGCGTTCAGCCGTGCGTTCAAGCGGTGGACCGGCTTGTCGCCGGCCGAGTACCGCCGTCGAAGCGGGTCCTGACGCCGCTCAGGTCTGACTGCCGATGACGCCGACGTTCGGCGGGACGGTGCCGTCGTAGACGTCGCTCCATGCCTGCGCGACCGCGTCTGCGCCCGATCGGACGTCGACGGTGAGCCAGTCGCTGCTCGCATCCACGAACGCGAACAGCGCCTCGGCGATCTCGCGCTCGTGGCGTTCCGCTCCCTTCTCGTCGATCAACGCCTGCGAGGCGGTCGGAGCGAAGAAGAACTCTGGTGCCGGGCCGGCGGTGACCGGTACCCGCTCGGCCTCGTGGTGGCTCATCCCGATCGTCAGCGACCGGGCGATCGAGTCGCCGAGACGGTCGTGCACTGCCGCGGTCGCCGTCGCGACGCCGGCCATGTCGACGACGGTGCTCGATGCGACCGCGATCTGATCGACCTCGTCGTACGTGACGACCTGGTCGTAGTAGGGCAGGCTCCGGACGAAGTCGACGTTGCGAGGCGAGGTGACGCCGACCACCTCGACCCCGCGCGCCGTCGCACAGGCGGCGTAGCCGATCGCCGTCTTCGACGAGGCCGAGAGGACGACGGTCTGGGTCGCCGAGCCCGAGGTGAGCGCCAGATGGCCGTCGGCGAGGAAGCCGGTCACGAACAAGCCGCGGAGCAACGCGTGCCGGTGCTCGGCGTCGGTGCCGTCCTGGTGGTACGGGTCGCGGTCGGTCGCGACGTACCCGCGATAGACCGGTGCGTGCTGCGACCGGTGAGGGCCGTCGTCACGGATGCCGGCGGAGGTCGGCGCGACGGTGGCAACGTGCTCCGACGCCAGCGGGAACCAGCCGTAGTAGCGGCTGCCGACGGGGACCTCGGGGTGGGTCGACTCCGAGATCGTGGCCCAGCCCATCGCCGGGACGCGGCCCCAGGCGTCGTCGCCGGTCGGGAAGAAGTCCCAGTAGCCGAGCATGTCGCCGGCGACGGCGTAGGTGATGTTGTTGGCCGTCAGGGCGAACGACTCGATCGCGAACCGCACCTGCCCGTCGGCGAGTGGGGCGGTCTGCTGCTCGACGGTGCGGGTGCGCTGTGCGTCGTTGCGGTCGGTCTCGAGCACGTACGGCATGGGTGGGTCCCCTCGGATCGGTGCGCGGCCCCGTGCCACGCTCACCCCGGACGCTAGTCATCGCGGCGAGACTGCACCCGAGCCCTCGGGCTCCGGTCGAACGGTGGGAGGTGACGGCGGGGGAGCGTCAGGGGGTGGCGAGGACGGCGGCGAGGACGATGCCACGGGCGGTCCAGGCGGCGGTGCGGATCCAGTTGGTGGTGATCAGGCGTCGCCCGGCGCCGGCGTCGTGGCCACGGGCGAGCACGCTGTGCATCGGTACCTGGAGCAGCCACGTCGACGCCAGCGCGACGCCGAGGAGGGCGGCGGCCACCCAGGCGCTCACGGCGCTCATCGTGTCCGGCCGGTCGACGAGCAGCGCCAGGGCGGTCGTTCCCTCCACCGCCATCAGGGGCCCGACGATCCACGTGATCCGGCGTTGGTGGTCGACGGCCGCCGTCACCGGCGACATCGCCGAGTATCCGACGAGCATCGGGTAGTGCACCAGTTGCATCACCCAGATCACACCGGCCATCGCCCACGTCGCCGCCGCGCCGGCGACGAGCACCGTCGTCATCCGCCGACCGCCACGGCCTCGACGGATCGGATCCGTTCGAACCAGGCCACGCTGACGCCGACACCGGGGGAGTAGCGGGCGATCGGGTCGCCGACGGGCCCCGGCAGTCCGGCTGCCTCGATCACGTCCTGCTCGATCCGGACGCCGCTCACCTCGTGCAGCGGCCAACGCTCGTGGTGCACCCGCCCGTACAGCGGCGTCGCACGCCGTGTCGTGACGAGCGCCCACCGAGCACTCAGGAAGTGGTCGAGGTCGGTCACGTCGTCGGCGGCGATCGGTGCGCCGACGGTGAATGCGATGTCGGCAACCGCCGGTTCGCCGTCGCGGCGGCGGGGCCACCGACGCCGCATCCGGTACCGGTGGCGTTCGCCGTCGACGGTGTGCTGGGTGCTCGCCCAGCAGTACGGGAGCGAGAAGACCGTCCGTGCGACCCCGACGATCGCCGAACGCGGCACGTCGAGCGAGAAGAACCACACGGAGCGGCGGCCCGACCGGTCGCGGACGTAGGTGCGCACGTTGATCTCGATGAACGACCCGAGGAACGGGACCGGCGGCGTGGGGCCGAGTTGCACGTTCCGCATCTCGAACGGGATCAGGCCGATCCAGGCCCGGTCGTCGAACGTGTCGACGGTGAGCCCGTCGGGCAGCAGGCGCTGCACGACGTCCGGCTCGTACGGCCAGTGGAAGTAGGCGAGCTCGTCCCAGCGCTGGCGCATCACGGTGCGTCGATCCCACGTCGGCGGCTCGGGCGAGATCACCTCGACCGAGGCGCTCGGCGTCGATGTCGCGGATGATGTCTCGCTCGTGGTCATGGTTCCTGCGGGCAGGGGATCGGCTCGTCAGGTGAGCGAGTCGGCGACCGCTTCCGCGCAGCGACGTCCCGAGAACAGTGCGCCTTGGATCGAGGCGGTGTCGCGATGGTCACCGCACACGAAGAGTCCGTCACCGAGGTCGACGCGTTGCTTCGGGTCGAACGGGGGGTGCTGGCGGGGCTGCCCGTGGGCGATGACGTCGGTGCGCAGATGCCGCCACTCGTCGACGGCCGGTCCCCACATCCTGCGGAGTTGGGTGCGGACCGCCGATTCGATGTCGGGGGCGCTGACGCCCGGGCAGGCAGCGGCGATCAGCGCATCGCCCGACGGGGCGTATTCGGGAGCGACGTTGCTCATCACGGCGATGTTGAGCGCCGGGCCGACGCCGGTGCCGTCGAGCACGATGTATCGGTCGTCGATCGGCGGTCGTTCGGCGGCGAACCACACACAGGTCGCCGGGTTCGACTCGACCGGTGGGAGGCCGAGCAGGGTTGCGGCCCTCGGCCCCTCGGCGGCCACGACGACCCGTCGTGCGGTGACGACGTGGCCGTCGCCGGTCGTGACGCGCTCCGGCGTCACCTCGGCGACCTCGTTGCGGACGTGAACGGTGCCGGGTCGCAGCGTGTCCGCGAGCTGGGCGGGGATCGCTCCCATGCCGAGCGCCGGGACGGCGGAGTCGCCCTGGAGCAGGCTGCGCAGGATCACGTCGAACATACGTCGACTGGTACGGAGTGACGGGTCGAGTTGGATGCCGCCGACGAGCGGGCGGTAGAAGCGTTCGATGATGCGGTCGCCGAACCCGTCGCCGTGCAACGCTTCGAGGGTCGTGATGTCGGGCTGCCGGAGCAGATCGGGCGCACTCGTCCGGGTGAGTCGCAGACGCTGTCGCAAGATGCGGAGCTTGTCGCCGAGTGAGCCGATCGGGGCGATGGCGGTCTTGGGCGTGGTGGCGGGCCGGCGGAGCGGGTCGCCGATCAGGTGCGTCGCGGTGCCGTCCCAGACGATGGCGCCGGGTTCGAATCGGCGGAGATCGAGTGCCTCGACGTCGAACTGTCGGTCGAGTTCGGGATATGCGGTGAGGAGCACCTGGAAACCGCGATCGAGGCGGTAGCCGTCGACGATGTCGGTGCGGACACGCCCGCCGATGCCGTCGGATGCCTCGAGCACGACGACGTCGTGTCCGGCGCGCTGGAGGGTGGTGGCGGCGGCCAGTCCGGCGAGGCCGGCACCGACGATCACGACGTCGGCCGACTCGGGGACCGGGCGTGT
>JBPEWX010000295.1:0-1794 GCA_052032235.1 Ilumatobacter sp.
TGGGCAGCACCGTGGTCGGCCTCGTCGAGACGGGCGCCGGCGTCGTGGTCTTCCACGTCGGCGACGCACGCTGCTACCGGCTCGTCGGCGGCGAACTCCGCCTGCTCACCCGCGACCACTCCCACGTGCAGGAACTGATCGACGCCGGCCGGCTCACCACCGATCAGGCCCGCACGCACCCGCTCCGCAACGTCATCACCCGGGCTCTCGGTCTCGACGGCGACCACCAGCCAGATCTCGTCCACGTCGACCGTCGACCCAGTCGGTACCTGTTGTGCAGCGACGGGCTCACGGCCGAGCTCGGACCCCGCACGATCGGCCGGACGCTCGCCGGTATCGAGCGTCCGGGCGAGGCGGCCGAACGGCTCGTGGCGCTGGCGTTCAACGGTGATGCCCACGACGACACCACCGCGCTCGTCATCGACACCCCCACGATCGGCGACAATGGTCGCAGCGCCGACGCGGAGGTCGGCCGATGACCGTCATGACCGAGCCGACGTCCACCACCACCGACATCACCCCCGAGGACACCACGGGGACCGTCGTCGAGACCGACGGCACGACACCGTCGCTGCTCGTCGAGTTCTGTGGCGAGGTGGTCGCCGTCGACCACACCCCGTTCACGATCGGCCGCGACGCCGACTACGTCATCGACGACGAGAACCGGTTCCTGCATCGCCACTTCGTGCGCCTCGACCGACAGGGCCCGGTGTGGGTGCTGCACAACGTCGGTGACCAGCTCACGGCCACCGTCTCCGACACCGACGGCCTCCTCGAGGCGTTCCTCGCGCCCGGCGCTGCGTTGCCGCTCGTGTTCGAACGCACCGTCGTCCGCTTCACGGCCGGGCCGACCACCTACGAGTTCACGATCCGGATGGCCGACGCTGCGTTCCAGTCGGTGCGCGTCGACGAGACGCCAGGCGGCGACACCACCATCGGCCGCGTCACGATGACCCCCGACCAGCTGCGGCTCGTGCTCGCCCTCGCCGAACCGAACCTGCAAGGTGGCGGCCGCCCCGGCACGGCGATGCCCTCGACGTCGGAGGCCGCCGCACGGCTCGGCTGGACGACGACCAAGTTCAACCGCAAGCTCGACAACGTGTGTCAGAAGCTCGCCGGTCAGGGTGTGCGCGGCCTGCACGGTGAACCGGGCCGGCTGGCGTCCAACCGTCGGGCACGCCTCGTCGAGTACGCGTTGGCGATGCGGCTCGTCACCCGCGACGACCTCCACCTCCTCGACCAGGACGAGGGCTGACGCCGGTGGTGGGCGGCTGATGCGGATCGACGGGTTCGACGACCTCCGCCCGATCGGACACGGCGGCCTCGGCGACGTCTATCGCGCCGAACGCCTGTCGACCGGCGGTCCCGTCGCCATCAAGGTCTTGCGCGACGTGTCCGACTCGTCGGTCGCGTGGCACCGCACCCGACGCGAGCTGACAGCACTTGTCTCGCTGAGCGGACACGCTCATGTGATCCGGCTGCTCGAGCTCCTCGACCTGCCGACCGGACCGGCGCTCGTGATGGAGTACGCGCCCGGCGGATCGGTCGCCGACCTGCTCGCGTCACGCCCGGGCGACACACTCGACGTCGCCGAGATCGTGTTGATCGGACGACAGGCCGCCGACGCGCTCGATGCTGCGCACGACCAGGACATCGTCCACCGCGACGTGAAGCCGCAGAACCTGCTGATCGACGGCTACGGACAGATCAAGCTGTGCGACTTCGGGATCGCGTCGCTCACCCGCTCCGAGGAGTTCCGCACCCGGACGAGCGCCCTGTCGATGCGGTACGCGA
>JBPEWX010000296.1:0-13344 GCA_052032235.1 Ilumatobacter sp.
GGGGCTCGTGGACGAAACGGCTGAGGTAGCTGACCGAGACGAGTCCGGCCTCGACGGCGCCGCCGTCGGTGTCGATCGGCAGGTCGACGAGATCGCCGGACCGGATGTCGAAGTCGAACACGTCCGGTTCACCGTCACGCTCGACGAGTTGCGCCTTGGTCATCGACCGCGGCGGTTGGTGTCCGACTTCGGTGATCGACCAGCCACGGAGTTCGTCGAGTTCGACGTTCGGCACGTTGACGTTCGCGACGACGGGTTCACTCGGCAGATCGGTGAGCATGCCCTCGACGAATCGGGCGGCGACGGCAGCGGCGGTCGGCCACTTCTGCTGTGAGATGGCGTCCTGGTACGCCTGGCCTTCGGTCGCCCACGTCGACTGCTGGCTGATCGCCACGCCCGACCAGCCGCCGTTGCGGCCCGTCAGGCAGGCGCCGACGGTGCCCGAGTGGTAGACCGATCGGCCGACGTTGGCGCCCGGGTTGATGCCCGAGACGACGAGGTCGAACGGCGCACCGAACGCGCCGAGTCGGGCATAGAACGTGCACAGGGCGGGTGGCCCGTCGATCGCCCACGCCTCGGCGATGCCGTCGACGGGGAAATCGGGTCGGCGCGTCACGGTCGGATGGCTCTCCCAGATCGCTCCGATCGCCGCGCCTGCGCCGGAGTACTCGCTCGCCGGCGCGATCACCGTGACCTCACCGAGCGGGGCGACCGCCTCGGCGAGATGGAGGATGCCGGGGGCGTCGATGCCGTCGTCGTTGGTCACCAGGATGCGCACCCTCCCTGCCTACCAGCCGACGATGAACAACCGGCCATCGCGAGATGAACGGCGTCGCGTCCGGGCGCCGACGGGTGCGACTCAGTCGGCGGTCGCCGCGCCCGCTCGACCCACCGCTCGTTGGCTCGACCACACGACCATCGCGATGCCGAGCATCACGAGGATCATGCCGGGCACCTGGGCCAGGGCGACGGCTTCGCCGATGATGAGCCAGCCCCAGAAGGCCGCCAGCGCGGGCTGGCCGACCTGCATCACCGAGATCGTGGCGATCGGCACCGATCGGTGGGCGTAGAAGAGCAGTCCGTGGCCTGCCATGCCGGTGAGCACCGACAGCAGCCCGATCGAGACCCACGTCTGCCATGTGAGCGGCCAGAGTTCGTCACCGGCGAGCACGACCGCGATCGGTGTCGCGGTGACCAGTCCGATCGGCATGATCGTCGCCATGAAGTCGATGATCGGGACGCCCTTGCCCCGGGCGTACTTCGACGTGGAGTAGTAGGCCACCGTCAGCACCAGGACGCCGGCCATGAGCAGGTCGCCCTGCCACGTGGCGACTCCGGCATCGGGGCCGTACGTCAGCACGATCACGAGGCCCGCCACCGACAGCACACCCCACCGCAACGCCTTCCAGTTCGGTTGTTCGTGGAACACGATGAAGCCGGTCGGGATGATCAGCAGGGGAGCGAGCGCTGCAATGAACTCGGCGTGCGCGATCGAGGTCTTCGTCACCGCGGTGAAGAACAGTGAGATCTGGAGGCCGAGACACAACGCCGCCGGCGTGCTCGCCACGATGCTCGCCCGGCTCGGCAGGGGCCGGTGTCGGGTCGCGCGCAGCGAGAGCGTCAGCGTCCACCACAGGATCGACGAACCGATCAGGCGCCACCAGGCGATGACCGATCCGGGCGCACCGGGCCATTTGATGATGCCCGACGACATCCCGAAGCACACGATGGCGGCGACGACGGCGGCGAGGCCGAGGAGGCGCTGTGACCGGGTGGGTGCGACGTCCATGGGGGTGCCAGCTTGCCAGTCGGCCGATCCGTCGTACGGGTCGGCGGCCTGGCATCGTGAGGCCATGACGACAGATCAGCAGTTGGCCGGACGGATCGCGCTCGTGACCGGTGGTGGCCGTGGCATCGGCCGGGCCATCAGCGAGCACCTGGCCGAGCAGGGCGCGACGGTGGCCGTCAACTACCGTCGCGATGCCGACGCCGCCGCCGAGACCGTCGCAGCCATCGAGGCCGCCGGTGGTCGCGCCGCGGCCTACGCTGCGTCGGTCGACGACGCCGATGCGATGGCGTCGATGGTCGAGGCGATCACCGCCGATCTCGGCCCGGTCGACCTCCTCGTCTGCAACGCGGGAATCGCTTCGCGCGGTCAGTCGGTGGCCGACACCGACCCCGCCGAACTGATGCGTGTGCTGAACACGCATGCCGTCGGAGCCCACCACGCTGCTCGGCTCGTCCTGCCCGGCATGCGCCAGGCACGACGGGGCGACATCGTGATGATCTCGTCGGTCGCAGCACACACCCACGGAGCGAACGGGGCGCCGTACAGCATGGGAAAGGCGGCGCTCGAGTCGCTGGCGTACACGTTGGCGAAGGAGGAGCTGCCGAACGGTGTGCACGTCAACATCGTCGCCCCGGGCCTCGTCGAGACCGACATGGGCGTCCGCCTCGCTCGGGCGGTCTACGGCAAACGCGACATGGACGATCTTCGAGAGCTCGACAGCCAGTTCCCGTTCGGTCGGGTCTGTCAGCCCGCCGACATCGCGAACGTCGTCACGTTCTTGTGCAGCGACGCGGCCGGGTACGTCACCGGACAGCGGATCGTCGTCGACGGCGGAGCGGGTTCGTTCCGGAGTTGAGCGTCACATCCCGGCGATCGTCAACCAGTCGGCCAGCACCTGCTCGTCGCCGACCGGGCTGAGTTCACCGACCCGAGCCGAATCCCGACCCCAGAGCCGGAGCAGGATCGCCTCGGCCGGCCCGCGTAGCGCCGCATCGCCCTTCTCGTGAGCCCGCTTCAGCCGGTACTCGCCGCCCTCGTTCCACACCAACCATTCACCGTCGACGTCGGTGCAGTGGACGTGCAGGCTGCCGGTGGGCAGTTCGATCCGTTCACGCACCAGGAGGCGCGGGATCGTGATCTCGAAGTACTCGTCGATGCCGTCGCTCGCGAGGTCGGGGTCGAACGGCGACGGTTCGCCGACTGCCCGCTCGGCGTCCCAGCGGTGCATGGCCGTCTCGTGCGCCTGACGACGCGGCCACACGCGGCCGACCTGCTCGACGGGGAACGGATGCCAGGTCGGACCGTCCGGGTCGAGCCGCTCGAGTTCGGTGATGAGCCCGGCGAGGCTGTCTCGGTACCACCCGGGCAGGCGATCGCGGTCCGGTTCGGGCGGCGGGCCCGACTCGGCGGTCGGGGGCTCACGGTTCACGATGCAGTACGTGGCCCACCGATGGATGAGACCGAGATGCTCGACGAGGTTGGTCAGGTGCCAGCCGGGGCATGCGGCGATGCCGGCATCGAGCGGGCCACGCTCGATCGCTTCGGCGAACCGGTCCCCCTGCTCACGCAGGTGCTCGACGTACCAGCTCGAATCGTGGAGAGGGGGCAGGGAGTCGCTCACGACGGCGACCGTAGTGCACGCCGTCTGTGCCGAGAGGAGGTCGCCGGTAGCCTCCAGGACATGAGCCCCCTCGAAGCACTCGCAGCGGACAGTGGCGACGGTCGGAGCAAGCCGATCATCTCGATCACCGAGGCCGCCCTCTCGAAGCTGATCGAGTTGCGGTCCGACGAGCCCGACGCCGACCAGCTGGGTCTGCGGCTCGCGATCGTGTCCGGCCCGGGCGAAGACTTCCGGTACGACCTCAGCTTCGACGACTACCTGCAGGCTGCGTTCACCGACGAGGTCCGTACCCACGAGGGCGACGCCGGCTCGTTCAAGGTCGTCATCCCCGCCGACAGTGTCGAACGGCTCACCGACGCCACGCTCGACTACACCGACAGCCAGGGGCTCGTCATCCGCAACCCCAACCGGCCGCAGGCCCCCGACGTCGAGGGTCTCACGAGCGACGACGAGTTGTCGGCGCAGATCGAGACGATCGTGTCGGCCGAGGTCAACCCGGCGCTCGCCGCACACGGCGGATTCGTCACGTACGTCGGTCACGACGGTGAGGGCACGGTCTACATGACGATGGGCGGCGGCTGCCACGGTTGCTCGATGAGCAAGATGACGATGCTCGAGGGTGTCCAGACGATGCTCACCGAGCAGCTGCCCGACGTGCAGCGGGTGAAGGATCTCACCGATCACTCGACCGGCGAGAACCCCTTCTACAGCTGACCGTCGGGGTTCGCCCCGACCACCCGTGTCGTAGTCTCCGCTCATGGAGATCGCACGCCTCTATCGCGACGTCCAGCGTTCGTTCGTCGACCTCGTCGCCGATCTCGACGCCGACCAGTGGGCGCTCCCGTCGCCGTGCACGCCCGAATGGACGGTGCGCGACGTCCTGTCCCACGTCGCCGGGGTGAGCATCGACATCGTCGAGGGGAACGTCGACGGGGCAGCGACCGACCCGTGGACCGCGGCGCAGGTCGACCGATGGCGTGACACCCCGGTCGACGAACTGATCGAACGCTGGAACGCCGCCATCGGACCGGCGGCCGACGGCATCGAGGCGTTCGGCCAGCCGCTGCCGATCTTCGACTGCCACAGCCACGAACACGACGTGCGCACCGCGGTCAATCGCCCCGGCAACCGCGACAGCGAGGCGATGGACGTCATCGTCGACGCCCTGCTCCACCACGACTTCGGCCGTGCTCTCACGATCGAGTGCACCGACCGGGCGGCGGTGCCGAACGAGGGTGAGGGCGACCCGCTCCGGCTCACCGGTGTGACCGGGTTCGACGTCGCTCGGTCGCGACTCGGACGCCGCTCGCGACGTCAGGTCGAGTCGTGGGAGTGGAGCGAACCGATCGACGACGACGTGGTCACCGCCTGGTTCCGCTTCGGTCCGAACCCCGTCGACATCGTCGAGTAGCCGGGTCGGCTCGTCGTCAGCCGAGGGCGCGGGTGAGGTCGGCGACGAGATCGCCGGCGTCTTCCAGCCCGACGGTCATCCGCACCAGCCCGTCGGTGACACCGCACGCGACCTGTTCCTCGGGGGTGAGGCTGGCGTGGGTCGTGGTCTGCGGGTGACACAGCAGCGTCTCGGGTCCGCCGAGCGATGTCGCAGGCCGAGCCAGTTCGATCCGGTCGATCAGCTGCCGGACGGCCTCGTGGCCCTCCACGAGATCGAATGCCAGCACGGTGCCGAACTGGCGCATCTGTCGCTTCGCGAGATCGTGCTGCGGATGTGCCGACAGACCGGGGTAGTGCACGGCGGCGACCGACGGGTGATCGGAGAGCCACTCGGCGAGATGCTGGGCCGTCGCCGCCTGCTGGGACGTTCGCACGGCCAGCGTCCGGACACCCCGCAACGCGTTGAGTGCGTCGAACGGCGACGCCATCGCCCCGTGCAACACCCCGTACCCCCAGATCGCGTCGACGAGTTCGCGTTCGCCGGCGACGACGCCGATCGTGGCGTCGTTGTGGCCGGCGATGCCCTTGGTCGCCGAATGGACGACGAGATCGACGCCGTGCGCGAGCGGTTGCTGCCCGATCGGCGTCGCGAACGTCGAGTCGACCACCGTGAACGGACCCGAGATCGACCCGATCTCGTCGAGATCGCACAGTTCGAGCCGCGGGTTGGACGGGGTCTCGACCAGGACCATGGTCGTCCGGCCCGGCTCGACCGCGGCGGCGACGGCGCCGGGTGCGGTGCCGTCGACGATCGTGACGTCGATGCCGAATCGTTGACAGGGTCCCTGCAGGAACGCGAGCGTGCCGGCGTACAACTGTCGGGTGGCCACGAGGTGATCACCGGACGAGCACAGGGCCAGCACCGTCGACGCGATCGCGCCCATGCCCGACGCGAACGCCATCGCGTCCTCGGCGTTCTCGAGGTCGGCGATCGCCTGCTCGAACGAGCGGACCGTCGGGTTCGCGTAGCGGCCGTAGAACTCGTCGGCGCGCAACGCGGTGGCCCGCCGGTGAGCGTCGTCGAACCCGTCGGACTCCCAGACGCTCGACGCCCACAACGCCGGGGCCATCGAACGACCGCTCGATGCGCGTCCGGCGCGGATCGCCCGGCTGGACGGTTTCAACGACGGATCAGGTGACACAGAACTCGTTCCCTTCCGGATCGCGCATCACCATCCACCAGCCGCCGTGTTCGTCGACGCGCTGGACCTCGCTCGCGCCGGCCTCGACCAGCTCGCGGATCTTGGCGCGTTTGCCGTCGTCGGTGCGATCGCTGCGGATGTCGAGGTGGACACGGTTCTTCACCGTCTTCGGTTCGGGGACCCGCAGGAACAGGATCCGTGGGCCGATCTCGTCCGGGTCGACGATCGCCGAGATGGAGTGGGCCGGCGGTAACGGGATGTCGTTCGAACGGAGGAAGTCCTCCCACGACAGGTAGCCGGCCGGCGGCGGTTCGACCACGTAGCCGAGCGCCGTCGACCAGAACGCCGACATCGCATCGGCGTCCTGGCAGTCGATCGTGATCTGGAACCGCACGGCCACAGGGCGTACCGTACCGCTCATGCCCATCGGCTCGTTGCATGAGATCGTCGTCGACTCCTCCAACCCGATCGCGCTCGCCCGGTTCTGGCAGGCGCTGATCGGGGGCGAGGTGATCGAGGAGGCCGACGACTGGGTCGTCCTCGACGGCGACGACGACGGCTTCTACATCGGGTTCCAGAAGGTGCCCGAACGAAAGTCCGGCAAGAATCGCGTCCACCTCGATGTCGACGTCGACGATCTCGACCGGGCGATCGACGAAGCCGAGCAACTCGGTGCCCGCAAGATCGGCGGCCTGGTCGACACCGACGACGGCCCGTTCCAGGTCATGGCCGACCCCGAAGGCAACGAGTTCTGCTTCATCACCGGCTGACCGACGAACGGTGTCGGATCCGTTGCGTCGTCGCATCGCGGTCGCGCATCTCGACCTGGCGACGCAACGAATCCGACACCGTTCGTCGGGGCGGTCAGTGCAGGAGGGCGATCACCGCGTCGTGGAGGCGGCCGTTGCTACTGATGGCGGAGTCGTGTTCGTGGGTCGGGGCGCCGTGGCGGTCGGTGAACCGTCCACCCGCCTCTTCGACGATCAGCCGGACCGCCGCGAGGTCGTAGGGCTGCACGCCGATCGCGTCGACCGCCACGTCGACGGCACCCTCCGCGACGAGGCAGTGCTGCCAGAAGTCGCCGAACGCACGCGCCCGCCGTGCCCGCTGCAGGAGCGACACCAGCGCACCCGTCTTGCCGATCTCGTCCCAGCCGGGGCTGAAGGTGACGTTGACCTGGGCGTCGTCGAGACTGGCCACGTCCGAGACGCCGCACGGTCGCCCGTTCGCGAAGGCGCCATCGCCGCTCGCTGCCCACCATCGGCGGCCGAGCGCCGGCGCCGACACGACGCCCACCACCGGGCCACGATCCTCGTGCAGCAGCGCGATCAGCGTCGCCCACACCGGGATGCCCCGGACGAAGCCGGACGTCCCGTCGATCGGGTCGACGATCCAGCGCCACGGTGATCCGGCTTCGCCTCGGAACCCGTGCTCCTCGCCGAAGAAGCCGTGGTCCGGGCGCTCGGCGAGGACCCGCTCGGCGAGCAGTGACTCGGCGCCGCGGTCGGCCTCGGTGACCTCGCTGCGGTCGTCTTTCCAGCCGAGGGTGAAGTCGGCTGCCTCGAAGCGGGGGAGGGTGAACGCGTCGGCCGTGTCGGCGAGCGAGAGCGCGAACTCGAGATCGGGGTGCACGCTGCGAGCGTACGACGCTCAGACCGAACCGGCGCGCTCGACGACCAGCACACGGGCCGGGCCGTCGGGGTGCGCCACGTGTTCGGTCCCGGCGTCGGCGTGGAAGACGTCGCCGACGCCGAGTCGATGCACGGTCACCTCGCCGTCGGAACGAACGTGCATGTCGACGGCACCGTCGAGCACGACGAACACCTCGTCGCCGTCGTTGACGTGCCAGACGTACGGCTCGTCGGTCCAGTGCAGCCGGACCGTTGCACCGTCGATCGACGCGATGTGGTCGGCGTCCCACGCTCGTGCGCCGGTGAAGTCGGCAGCGCGCACGATGCGCACGTCAGTCGTCCTGGTCGAGCGCGGACCGGACGGCGAGCACGATGCCGTCGGTGTCGAGCCCGAGTCGGGCCATGATCGCCTTCGGGTCGCCGTGCGGGATGAACTGTGTCGGCGTGCCGAGCGAGGCGACCGGCACCGCCGGTGCGATCGCCCCCACCTGATCGGCGATCATCATCCCGATGCCGCCGTCGCGCACGCCGTCCTCGGCGGTCACGACGGCTCGGTGCGTTGCCGCGTCCGCGATCATCGCCGGGTCGAGCGGGGCGCACGACCGGACGTCCCACACCGTGGCGTCGACGCCGGCGTCGGCCAGTTCGGTCGCAGCCTTCTCGGCGAACTCGACCATGCGCCCGATCGCGAGGATGCAGACCGTGCCGTCCCCGGACCGCACACGGCGGGCGGCGAGGCCGCTGCCGACCTGATCGTCGGCGACCTGACGTGCCGAGCCGCGGGGATAGCGGATGACCACCGGGCCGTCGTCGGCCAGCGTGGCCGCGTCGTCGATCATCTGGTGCAGTTCCTGTGCGCTCGACGGGGCGAGCACCCGCATGCCGGGCACCTTCGACAGCAGCGCCATGTCGTAGACACCGTGGTGGCTGGCGCCGTCGGGGCCGGTGATGCCGGCCCGGTCGAGGCAGAACACGACCGGCAGACGGTGCAGCGCGACGTCGTAGACGACCTGGTCCCAGGCCCGCGACAGGAACGTCGAGTAGATCGCCACGAACGGACGGAGCCCGCCCATCGCCATACCGGCCGCGCCGGCGACGGCGTGCTGCTCGGCGATGCCGACGTCGAAGAACCTGGTCGGGAAATGCTCCTGGAACGGGATCAACCCGGTCGGGCCGGGCATCGCCGCCGTGATCGCGACGATGCGCGGATCGCGTTCGGCCACCTTGATGACACCCTCGGCGAACGCCTGCGTGTACCCGGTGGGGACCGCCTTGGGTGGCCCGGTCATCGGATCGAAGACCGGCGCGTCGTGGAGGTGCTTCTCGTCGTCGTCCTCGGCGGGGGAGTAGCCGCGACCCTTCTGGGTCAGGACGTGGACGACGATCGGACCTTCGGCCGACAGTTCGATCGCGTTGTGGAATGCGTGCTCGAGCTCGTCGATGTTGTGGCCGTCGACGGGACCGGTGTAGCGGACGCCCAACGCCTCGAAGAACGACGGCGGTTGGAGGAACTCGCGGACCCCGGCCTTGAAACCCTCCATGGCCTTCTCGGCCTGCGGGCCGACGGCGGGCAGCCCGGCGAGGAAGTCCTCGAGGCGCCGCTGGCGGCGAACGTACACCGGGTTGAGACGGATGTCGGTGAGCGCGTGCGACAGCTTGTCGGTGACCCGGTCGGTGAACGACGGATGAGCCTCGTGCTCGTCCGCGCCCTGCACGTTGGCCGACAGGTTCGACACGGTCGGGGCGTAGCTGCGCCCGTTGTCGTTCAGCACGATGATCACGCGGCGCTTGCCGTGACCGAGGTTGTTGATCGCCTCGTACGCGAGTCCGCCCGTCATCGCACCGTCGCCGATGACCGCCACGATGTGACGGTGATCGTCGGTTCCGGCGTCGCGCGCCACGGCCATGCCGTAGGCGTAGGACAGCACGGTGGACGCATGGCTGTTCTCGATGTGGTCGTGGCGGCTCTCTTCACGGCTCGGATAGCCGGACAGGCCACCTTCCTGACGCAACTGCTCGAACTGCGAGCGGCGACCGGTGACGAGCTTGTGGACGTACGCCTGGTGGCCGGTGTCCCACATGATCGCGTCGGTGGGGGAGTCGAACACGCGGTGGAGGGCGAGCGACAACTCGACGGCGCCGAGGTTGGAACCGAGATGCCCGCCGGTTTCGCTGACGGCCGCGACGATGAAGTCGCGGATCTCGCCGGCGAGGTCGTCGAGTTCGTCGTGGTCGAGGGCCCGCAGGTCGGCCGGTTCGTTGATGCGCTCCAGATACATCTGGGTTTCCACGCTACCTCGTCGCCTCGGCGGAGCGTTCAGCAGGTGCCGTCACCGGTCTGCACCGATCGGTACGGTTCGGAGCATGACTCGCATCGAAGGACACGCCGGCCAGCAGACGATCGCGGCGCTGCAACAGTTCGGCACCGACACGATGTTCACCCTCAACGGGGCTCACATCTGGCCGTTCTACGACGCGGCGCGCGACCGCGGTATGCGAGTGGTCGACACCCGTCACGAACAGGCGGCGGCGTTCGCCGCCGAGGCGTACGCCAAGCTGACCCGCAAACCCGGACTGGCCGCGCTCACCGCGGGCCCCGGTGTCACCAACGGCATCTCCGCGGTCACGTCGGCGATGTTCAACGGCGCCCCGCTCGTCGTGCTGGGCGGCCGAGCACCCGAGGGTCGGTGGGGCGCCGGCTCGCTCCAGGAGTTCGATCACGTCCCGGTGCTCGAACCGATCACCAAGCTCGCCACGACGGTGAAGCAGGCCGAACTGGCCGGCGAGATCGTGCACGGGGCGGTCACGCTGGCCGCGTCGCCGCACCGCGGCCCGGTGTTCCTCGACTTTCCGTTCGATCTGTTCGCCCCGACCGAGGGTGAGGTGCCCGACGGTGGCGCCGACCTGTCACCGGCCGCCGACCCCGCCTCGATCGAGCGCCTCGCCGAGCTGATCGCCAGGGCGGAGCGACCGGCCTTCCTCGTCGGGAGCGATGCCTACTGGGACGGCGCCTGGAACGAGCTCGAGGCCGCAGCGACGGCGCTCGGCGTGCCCTGCTTCTTCAACGGCCTCGGCCGCGGCATGCTGCCCGCCGATCATCCCCACGCCTTCCTGCGGACGCGTGGCGTCCTGAAGCAGCGTGCCGATCTCGTGGTGGTGATCGGCACCCCGCTCGACTTCCGGGTCGGGTTCGGCACGTTCGGTGACGCGACCGTCGCCCACGTCGTCGACGACGAGTCACAGGCAGCGGGGCACGTCGACGCCACGACGGTCGCCGGCGACATCGCCGTCACCCTCGCCGGCCTGGCGAACCACACCGGCGATCGGGTCGATCACAGCGGCTGGCTGGCCGAGTTGCGTGAGGCCGAAGAGGCGGCACGTGCCGAGGAAGCGCCGCTGCTCGCGGCCGACGACGCGGCGATCAAGCCGACCCGCATCTACGGCGAACTGCGCAAGCGCCTCGAACGGGACGCGATCGTGATCTGCGACGGCGGCGACTTCGTGTCGTACGCCGGCAAGTACGTCGAGACGTATCAACCCGGTTGCTGGCTCGACACCGGCCCGTACGGCTGCCTCGGCAACGGCATGGGCTACGCCGTCGCGGCGCGCACCGTGCATCCCGACCGTCAGATCGTCGTCATGCTCGGCGACGGTGCGGCCGGGTTCTCGCTGATGGACGTCGACTCGCTGGTGCGTCACAACCTGCCCGTGGTGATGGTGGTCGGCAACAACGGCATCTGGGGGCTCGAGAAGCATCCGATGCAGATGATCTACGGCTGGGACATGGCCTGCGACCTCCAGCCCGAGACCCGGTACGACGAGGTCGTCAAGGCCCTCGGCGGTGCCGGCGAGACGGTCACCTCCCCGGACGAGATCGGCCCGGCGATCGACCGCGCGTTCGCGAGCGGCGTGCCGTACCTGGTCAACGTGATGACCGACCCGAGCGACGTCTACCCCCGCTCCAGCAACCTCGCCTGAGCGCACCCCGGCCGCACCACTCCACTGTCCGCGGCAATGCCGCCACTCTGCTACCGTTCGGCCGCGCCGTTCCGGGCGGCAGGGGAAAGTGGGATGAACGTTCCGGAAGGCGTATCCGCCAGTGCCTTCGGGCCTGTCTTCAGGGAGCCATCCATGTCCATTTCCATCGGCCGAGGCGCTCGCCTCGCCATCGTCGCGACGCTCGCCTTCAGTGGCCTCGTCGTCCCGTCGATCGCCGACGCCGGCCCGGCGTCGTGCGACACGCGTGTGAACAACACCCACGCCAAACTCCAGGAATGCGTGACGCTCGACGGCGTACGCGAACACCAGGCGGCCTTCCAGGCGATCGCCGACGCGAACGGCGGCACGCGCGCCGCCGGCACGCCCGGGTACGACGAGAGCGTCGACTACGTCGTCGACCGCATGACCGCAGCCGGCTACGACGTCACGCTCGACGAGTTCCCGTTCGTGTACGTGGCACCGCCGACGCTGCAGCAGTTGACGCCGGTGAACGCCGTCTACGAGACCGGTGCCTACACCGGGACCGGCTACGCCGACGTGACCGCTGCGGTGACGCCGGTCGACCTCGACCTCGGCCCGGGCAACGCCTCGACGAGCGGCTGTGAGGCTGCCGACTTCGCCGGATTCACGGCCGGCACGATCGCCCTCGTCCAACGTGGCACGTGCCCGTTCGCCGCCAAGGCGCTCAACGCCGAAGCGGCCGGTGCCGTCGCGGTGATCATCTTCAATCAGGGCAACACGCCCGATCGGGAAGGTCTGATCGTCGGAACGCTCGGCGGTCTCGACGTCGTCGGCATCCCGGTCGTGGGCGGCTCGTACGCCGACGGCGTCGCGCTGTCCGCTGCCGGCGCGACGGCCCGTGTGAACGTCGACCCGCCCGAGGAGATCACGCAGTACAACGTCATCGCCGAGTCCCGCTGGGGAGATCCCGAGAACGTGGTGATGGCGGGGGCGCACCTCGACTCGGTTCAGCGAGGACCCGGCATCAACGACAACGGTTCCGGCTCCGCAGCGATCCTCGAGGTCGCCGAGCAGATGTCGAAGGTCCGACCGGTCAACAAGGTCCGGTTCGCGTGGTGGGGCGCCGAGGAGTCCGGTCTGATCGGTTCGCGTGCCTACGTCGCCGACCTGTCGCAGGACGAGATCGACGACATCGCGCTGTACCTGAACTTCGACATGGTCGGCTCACCCAACCATGTGTTCTTCATCTACGACGGTGACGATTCCGACGCCGTCGGCAACGGTGCCGGCCCCGACGGATCGGCCCAGATCGAGAAGACGTTCGAGGCGTTCTACGAGCAGCGGGGGATTCCGTACCTCGGGACCGACTTCTCCGGTCGCTCCGACTACGGCCCGTTCATCGCCGAGGGCGTCGACATCCCGTCGGGTGGTCTGTTCACCGGTGCCGAAGGTGTCAAGACGCCGGAGGAGGCGGCGATCTGGGGCGGTACGGCCGGTGAGCAGTACGACCCCTGCTACCACCTGGCCTGCGACACGTTCGACAACAACAACGACACAGCGCTCGACGTCAACGCCGACGCGATCGCCTTCGCGACCCTGCAGTACGCGATGAACACGTCGGACGTCAACGGCAAGAGCGGCAAGGGCAACTTCCCGGTGCAGCACGGTGTGGGCACCGACATGGTCGGCGGTTCACAGGGTGGTCTGCACGACCACGACCACGATCACGAACCGCACGAGACGGAGTGA
>JBPEWX010000297.1:0-3394 GCA_052032235.1 Ilumatobacter sp.
GTGTCGCCCGACGACGAGACGCGCCGCCCCGATGACCTTCCGTCGCAACCGGCCGCCGTCTGACCCGTTCGCCGAGCTCGGCCTCGGGCCCGGCGCGACGGCCGACGACGTCCGGCGGGCACGGAACCGTCTCGCCAAGCAGGCGCACCCCGACGTCGGTGGGGCGGCGGGTGAGATGCAGCGGATCAACGCCGCCGCCGACGCCGCGCTGCGTCACCTCGGCGCCGTGGTCGACGCGGCACCGCTCGAACACGCCGAGCCCACGGCCGAAGCGCGCAGCGGCTCGACTCGCCCCCGGCGACGCCCGGGCGGTCGGGTGGGGCGCGACCACCCGTCGTTCACGATCGAGGCGTTGCCCGTCGAAGCGTACGAGGCGCTCCTCATCGTCGCGAACGTGCTCGGCGTGGTGCTCGACGACGAGCCGCCCTACCGGCTGGAAGCACAGCTGACCGACGAGCCGACCGCCTGGTGTCGCCTCGACGTCGTTCCCGACGGGGGCGGTTCGACCGTGAGCCTCACCGTCGCCTCGCCGGACGGGGCCTCCGTCAACGAGGTGCGAGATCGGTTCGTGCTCGAGCTCAACCGTCTCGACTGGACCGACGACGGGCCCCACCGGCCGCTGCCTTCGTGAGCCGGTCGCGGATCGCGACACCGATGCCCGAGGCCGCAGGGAGGACGACCACCAGTTCGTCGAGACCACGGTCGTCGGCCGAACGCAGATCGGCGTAGAGCAGCTGGGCAGCCAGGACGAGATCGTCGGTCCGGTCGAGCATGTCGGCGCGTCGCCCGTCGGCGCGTGCCGCCCCCAACCGGGCCTCCGCGGCGGCGACCGACTCGGCGAGGACCACGAGACAGTCGGGCTCGTAGTGGGCCTCGAGCATCCCGCTGGCGCGGCTCGGCCCGGCAGCGTCGGCCACCGTCGTCGAGAGCAGACGAGCGATCTCGTCGCCGTCGATCGCCCCCGCCCGCAACACCTGAGGCGGGTCGACGGTGAGGTCGACGATCGTGCTCTCGACGCCGACGAGCGACGGGCCGCCGTCGAGGATGAGGTCACGACCCGGTTCGAGGTGTCCCGCCAGATCGTGCAGGACGTGTTCGGCCGAGGTGGGGCTCACCTTGCCGAACCGGTTCGCCGACGGGGCCGCGAGGCCTCCGCCGAAGCGGATCAGCAACTCGTGCGTGAGCGGATGAGCCGGGGCGCGCAGCCCGACGGTCGGTCGCCCGCCCGTCACGACGTCGGTCGCCCGCTCGCCTCGCTCGAGCAGCATCGTCAGCGGACCGGGCCAGCACGTCCGGCCGAGTGTCCGTGCGGCGTCGGGGACCGTGCCCGCCCAGCCGTCGACGGCGTCGAGTCCCGAGACGTGGACGATGAGCGGGTGGTCTCGCGGTCGCCCCTTCACGTCGAAGATCCGCCCGACGGCGTCGGGCTGATCGGCGTCGGCGGCGAGGCCGTACACCGTCTCGGTGGGGATCGCGACGAGTCCGCCGGCGCGCAGCCGGGCGAGTGCCAGGTCGATGTCGTCGGTGATCAGTTCGTCAGCCGGGGACGGCATCGAGGAACTCCAGCGTCGCGTCGATGAAGTCGAACGACTCCGGTGTCGCGAAGTGGTCGGTGCGCTTGAGCGAGACGAACCGGGCGTCGGGGAGCGCGTCGACCAGCGGCTCGGCGGGCAGCACGAAGTCTCGGTCGCCGACGGCAACCAGCGTGGGACACGTGATCGCTGCGAGGTCGGACGGCTCGAGCGGTACCGACGGCGGACGCTTCATGATCGCCGCCAGTGCCACCGGATCGTTGCCGGGCTGATGCGCGTACTGGGCGAACAGGCGCGCCCGGTTGTCGGCGTCGTGGTCGGCGGTGTCGCTGTCGGATTCGATCGCCGCCACGATCGCCGCGGTCGCGGCGTCGTCGCGCACGAACACGTTGTTGCCGACGCCGGCGAGCACGAGCCGGCGGAATCGGTCGGGCCGACGGATCGCGGCACGGATCAACGTCATGGCGCCGAGTGAGAATCCGACCGCGTCGACCGGCCCGCCGTCGGCCCCGACGGCGTCGTCGATGGCCGTGAGGACGCCCGCCGACAGATCGCCGTAGGCCTCGGGGTCGTGTGGCTTTTCCGCCTCGCCGTGACCGAGCAGGTCGACGCCGACGACCGGTCGGCCGGCGTCCGCGAGCAACATGGTGAAACCCGAACGTTCCCAGGTGGTGGCGAACGACCCGCCCCATCCGTGCACGAGTACGACCGGTGTCGAATCCATCGGGTCAGCGTAGGTCGGCGACACATCGCGAGACGACGTCCGGAGGTGCTCGGCGCCGTTAGCCTGAGTCGGCCGCGATCGCGGAGGTTTGCGATGAAGATGCTCCACCCCAACCCGCCCCACGACCTCACGTACAACGACGTGTTCATGGTCCCCAGCCTGTCCGACGTCGGGTCGAGGTTCGCCGTCGACCTCACGACACCCGACGGCATCGGCACCACGATCCCACTCGTCGTCGCCAACATGACGGCGGTCGCCGGCCGTCGGATGGCCGAAGTGGTCGCCCGTCGCGGCGGTGTCGTCGTGCTCCCACAGGACATCCCGATCGACGTCATCGAAACGGTCGTGTCGTCGGTCAAGAGCCGCCACCCCGTGTTCGAGACACCGATCACGCTCGGGCCGACCAGCACGATCGGTGACGCGCTCGCCCTGATCCACAAGCGTGCCCACGGCGCGGTGATCGTGGTCAACCGCGAGCAGCATCCGGTGGGCATCTTCACCGAGCACGACGCCGCCGGCTTCGATCGCTTCACCCAGCTCCAACACGTGATGTCGACCGAGCTCGACACGTTGACGGCCGACGTGACGCCCGAAGCCGCCTTCGAGGTGCTCCACGGCGAGCGTCGCAGCATCGCACCGGTCGTCGACGACGACGGGCGACTGCTCGGCGTGCTCACCAGCAAGGGCGCCCTGCGGTCGACGATCTACCGTCCGGCGCTCGACGCCGACGGTCGACTCCTCACGTCGGTCGCGGTCGGCATCAACGCCGATCCGGTCGGACGTGCGAAGGCGCTCGCGGCCATGGGCGTCGACGTGTTGGTGATCGACACCGCGCACGGCCATCAGACGACCATGCTCGACGTGGTCGAACAGGTGCGTGCGGCGTGCCCCGACAGCACGATCGCCGCCGGCAACGTGGTGACGGCCGACGGAACCCGCCAGCTGATCGAGGCCGGCGCCGACATCGTCAAGGTCGGTGTCGGCCCCGGCGCGATGTGCACGACCCGGATGATGACGGGTGTGGGTCGGCCGCAGTTCTCCGCCGTGGTCGAGTGCTCCGACGAGGCGGCCCGACTCGGGCAGCACGTCTGGGCGGACGGCGGCGTCCGCTTCCCGCGTGACGTCGCGCTCGCGCTCG
>JBPEWX010000298.1:0-5507 GCA_052032235.1 Ilumatobacter sp.
GCCCGTTCGAGCGCTTCAAGTGGCAGACCATCAAGGAACGGCTCCGTGCACCGAGCCAGATCTTCGCGACGTACGTGCTCGGCCTCTTCGTGCCGTTCTGTCTGTACTGGTTCTTCGACCGGGTCGTCGGGTTCGACATCACCTGGTTCGTGTACCTGTTCTGCGTCCTCACGCTGGTCTCGACCGGCGTGATGATCCTCGTCGAGGCACGCCTGGCGATCCGTCAGAAGGAGCCACCCGAAGTCGAGTCGTATCCCCCGGCGTCGGCGATCATCTGCGCCTATCTGCCCAACGAGGCGGCGACGATCATGGACACCCTCGACGCCTTCCTCAACCAGGGCTACCCGGGCGGTCTCCAGGTCATCCTCGCGTACAACACGCCGAACCCGATGGCGGTCGAACGCGAACTCCACGCGCTCGCGGACGAACACGACAACCTCGAGGTCGTCAAGATCGAGGGCAGTACCTCCAAGGCACAGAACGTCAACGCGGTGCTGCACATGGCGACGGGCGCGTTCACCGGCATGTTCGACGCGGATCACATGCCGCGACCAGGCAGCTTCGAACGGTCGTGGCGGTGGCTCGCCAACGGCTACGACGTCGTGCAAGGCCATTGCATGACCCGCAACGGCGACGAGACGTGGTTGGCGAAGATGATCGCCGTCGAGTTCGAGTCGATCTACGCCGTCGCGCATCCGGGGCGCGCGAAGTTGCACCGCTTCGGTGTGTTCGGCGGATCGAACGGCTACTGGCGCACCGAACTCCTCCACGAGACCCGCATGCGGGGCTCGATGCTCACCGAGGACATCGACTCGTCGATGCGCACCGTCGAGCGGGGCCTCAAGATCAGGTCCGACCGCGACGTCGTGTCGCGCGAACTCGCCACGACGACGATGAAGCAGGTGTGGAACCAGCGGTTGCGTTGGGCGCAGGGCTGGTTCCAGGTCACGATGATGCACACCGTCCGGGTCTGGCGGTCGGCCGGGCTCGGCCTGCGGCAGAAGATCGGTGCCACCTACCTGCTCGGCTGGCGCGAGGTCTACCCGTGGCTGTCGCTGCAGGTCTTCCCGCTCGTCGCGTTCTGGTACGTGAGCCGAGGCCAGATGATCTCGGCCGGCTGGCCGATCCTGTTCTTCACGACGGTGTTCGTGCTCCACGTCGGTCCGCACCAGACCTGGTACGCCTACAAGCTCGCCGACCCGGAGATCAAGCAACACAAGTCGTGGTTCTGGGGCTACCTGTTGTTCTCGACGTTCTTCTACACCGAGTACAAGAACACGATCGCCCGGGTCGCCCACATCAAGGAGTTCGTCGGTGAGCGGGCGTGGAAGGTGACCCCTCGCAGCGACGACCCGGTCGAGTTCGACGACGACCTCGACCTCGGGGACGAGTCGGACGACGACGCCGTGGACGACGACGACGAGTCACCGCGACGTGTGCGCGGGCCGCTCGCCGAGTCCGGCATCGCCGTTGCGTCGGTGTGCGACACGGCTCACGTGGCAGGCGAACCGCTCGTGGCCGCGAGGCCCGACATCGTCGACCGCCGCGCGCACGCGACCGTCAGCCGGGCCGAGTCCGACGATCTCGACGGCGCGATCGCCGGACTCCGGGATCCGCACGTCCACGGCGACCCCCTCCTCGGCCGGACCGACTACGTCGGCGACGCGACCGACGCGTTCGGTCTGCCACGCCGTGGCCGTGGTGCGGTGCCGTCGGCGACCGTCGGCGACGCTCCCTCGCTCCCGCGCCGCGCTCGGACCGGCCAGTCGGTCATCGCGGACGGTGGCGTCGACGCCCGGGCGATTCCCACCGACGCCGTCCCGACCTTCGACCCGCTCCTCGACGATCCGGTGACCGATCCCGACCCGACCGACGCATTCGGACTCCCCCGACGATTCGCCGAGCTGCGTGCCGCCTGGCACCACGCCGACGACGTGGTTCATCCCGACCTTGACGAAAGCTGAACGATGCAGGACTCCAGTTCGCCCCCCACGCGCTCCGATAACGGAGTCATGCGGACACGTCTGGCGGGACGTGCGCTCCTGGCGGGGTGCATGATCTCAGGTGCAGTGCTCATTCCGACCCCGACGTCGGCGGACGACTCGGGCGGACCGGGTGAGGTGGAGGGGGTCGCGACGTCGACGGTGACGGGCGGCGTGGTCGGCGACGACGTCGCACCGCTCGATCTCGCGTACGACGTCTGGGACGACCGGTGGGGGCAGTCGCTCGGCGACGTGCCGGCCGGGATCGAACCCGACCGGTCCGTCGAGCTGGCCGGAGGCTTCGAGACCCCCCGGAACCAGGGCGACCAGTACGCCGCTCGGATCCGCACCCTCTTCACACCGGCCGAGTCCGGCAGCTACCGGTTCTTCGTCTCCGGTGACGACGACGCCCGTCTCTTCGTCAACCCGCAGGGGCCCGACCCGGTCGGCGCCCGACTGTCGGCCTACATCGCCGGCTGGACGACCTACCAGCAATGGGATCGCTACGCGAGTCAGGCCACGTCGTGGTTCGAACTCGACGCCGGCGTCTCGTACTACCTGGAGGCGATCGGCAAGGAGGGTTCGGGCGACGACAGCGTCGCGGTCGGCATGCAGCGCACCGTCGGCGGGCCCGTCCGGCTGATCCCCGCCGACCTGATCGAGGCGACATCGTTGGGTGAGGGCGGCTGGCGAATCGCCACACCGCAGGGCCTTCCCGACGTCCCCGGTCCGCTGCACGCGCCCGGCTGGTCGACCGAGATCGGCGTCGAGACGGCGTTCGTCACCTGGAACCCCGTCGCCGACGCCGAGGCGTATCACGTCCGACTCGAGGGCGGCGGGCAGGTGCGTCAGTTCGAGAGCGACGTCCCCGAGGCGTCGTTCGTCGGGCTGGTCCCCGACACCCGCTACCTGCTCGAGGTCGCCCCGATGAACGCCGCCGGGCGCCAGGCCTCGACGGCGACCGTCATCGTCACCAAGCCAGGGCCGTACCCGACGCCGGTCGCGCCGACCGAACCCGCCGCGGAGGCGCGAGCCACCGTCTCGTGGGATCGTTGGGACACCGGCTGGTGGACCCTGACCTCGATCCCGGACGGACTGGCCCCGGTTTCGTCGGGCACCCTCGCCTGGGGGCTGGAGACGCCGCCGATGCTCGGCGAGAACCATGCGGCGCGACTCAGGGCGGTGCTCACCCCGGTGACGACCGACGACTACACCTTCCACCTGTCGGGCGACGACGATGCCCGACTCCTGTTCAACCCCGACGGCGTGAACGCCGACGGGGCCATCGCCATCGCCTCCGTCGCCGGGTGGACGGAGCAGTACCAGTGGGACCGGTACGACAGCCAACGCAGCGCGACGTTCCGTCTGCACGCAGGACGGTCCTACTACATCGAGGCGATCGGTGTGCACGGTCTCGACCTCGACCATCTCGAGGTCGGCTGGAGCGTTCCCGGCGGCGACATCGAGGTGGTGCCGGCGTCGGTCCTCACCCCGACCCGTGCCGGAGCGGGCGGCTGGCGACGCGACGCGACCGGGCTCCCGAAGGTGCCGGACAGGCCGAAACACCTGAAGGTCGACAGCACGACCACGACCCTGCATGCCACCTGGGATGCGCCGACCGTGTCCGATCGTCACGGCCAGGCAGCGTTCTACGAGGTGTCGATCTCGGGCGACGCCGAGCTGGTCGTCGTCACCGACGACACCGAGCTGGTCCTGACCGACCTGCCGATCGGTGGCCGGTTCTGGCTCGAGGTCGTGCCCTGGAATCAGTCGGGGCGCGGGAAGGATCTGGGACACACCGTCCACACCGACAAGCAGGACAAGCCCGGATCGGCCGGCACCACGCCGTCGACGACGTCCACGACGGTGCCCGTCGACGATGCACCAGGCAAACCCGGCACCGGCAAGCGGAACGGCAAGGGCGAGCTCGTCGATCAGCTCGCACCGATCGGTGTGTTCGACGCCGATGGTGACGACATCGGTCTCGGGCCGATCTCGGGCGGGGCCGTGGTCGGCTCGCCGGCCCGGTCGCCGCAGCGGACGCGACCCGTCGAGCTGCCCGCGACCGTCGGTGACGCCGTCGGCGCGCCCGGTTGGCCCGACCGGCCCTGACCCCACACACAGGTTGGCGAGCGCCCCGGGGGCTCGTAGCATTGCTCTGTCCTCTCGTCGGGCCTCGCGGCTCGGCGTACGGCGCCCGGTCGGCGGCTTCGTCGGTCGGACAACTCACCACATGCCCGTCGATCCGTCAGAGTGCGGCTCTCCTCGGGTGGGATTCACGAGAGGTAGTACATGCCAACCATTCAGCAGCTCGTCCGTCAGGGACGCAGCTCGAAGTTCACGAAGAGCAAGACGCCGGCGCTCAAGGGCTCGCCGCAGCGTCGCGGTGTGTGCACCCGCGTGTACACCACCACCCCGAAGAAGCCGAACTCGGCCCTCCGCAAGGTCGCCCGTGTCCGCTTGTCGAGCGGCATCGAGGTCACCGCCTACATCCCCGGCGAGGGGCACAACCTGCAGGAGCACTCGATCGTGCTCGTCCGTGGCGGTCGTGTCCGCGACCTCCCCGGTGTCCGCTACAAGATCATCCGTGGTGCGCTCGACGCCGCCGGCGTCAAGGGACGCAAGCAGGCCCGCAGCCGCTACGGCGCGAAGACGGAGAAGTGACCCATGCCGCGTAAAGGACCCGCTCCCCGCCGCGAACTCGTCGCGGATCCGATCTACCGCTCGGTGCTCGTCACCCAGCTGATCAACAAGGTGATGCTGCACGGCAAGCGCAGCATCGCCGAGAAGATCGTCTACGACGCGATGGACATCATCGCCGCCAAGACGAACGAGGACGCGCTCGACACCGTCAAGCGCGCCGTCGACAACGTCAAGCCGCCGCTCGAGGTGCGCAGCCGCCGCGTCGGTGGTGCCACCTATCAGGTGCCGGTCGAGGTTCGTCCCCGTCGTGCGACCACCCTCGCGATCCGCTGGATCGTCGAGTTCAGCCGCAACCGTCGTGAGAAGTCGATGGCCCAGTGCCTCGCCAACGAGCTGATGGACGCTGCCAACGGTCTCGGCGCTTCGATGAAGCGTCGCGACGACATGCAGAAGATGGCCGACTCGAACAAGGCCTTCGCCCACTACCGCTGGTGAGCGAACGGCGACCGACGAGTCGCCGATCCACGAATCGAACGAACGCCCCGGGCTCCGGCCCGGGGCGTTCGTCGTTTCTTCACCCGGCGTGCATGTCCGGAACCGGCCGCCGCTGTCAGACTGAGCCGATGCGCTCGTCCCCCGGTGCCGGCCTCGTCGTCCTGGCCTCGTCGTTGCTCCTGCTCGCCGCCTGCGACGGCGGATCCGACGTCGAATCCGACGTCGCCGTGACCGTGCCCGACACCACACCGTCCGAGATCACGGTGCCGGCGACGACCGCGTCGGTCGTCACGGTGCCCGACACCACACCGTCCGAGATCACGGTGCCGGCGACGACCGACCCGCCCGCAACGACCGCCGCGCCCGTCACGACCGCCGCACCGGCGA
>JBPEWX010000299.1:0-4478 GCA_052032235.1 Ilumatobacter sp.
GGTCCGCCCCGACGGCTATCTCCGTCCTGATTGGGCCGCCGGCAGCTGGACGACGGCCCCCGAACGCGCTGCACGGTGGGCTGCGCTCGTCGCCGACGTGGTCGGCCTCCAGCACGCTCGCATCGACGGAACGGACGACCCGTCCCGAACACGCTCGACCGCGCACGCCGAGTCGGTCGCCGAGTTCCTCTGTGCCGAGCTCACCCTGCACGGACTGCCGTTCGACACCGACGAGGCGCTGCGGATCATCGGGGAAGCGGTCGGACCCCGCACGGTCGACGATCGCGCCGAGGACGAAGCGAGGGCGATCCGCGACGCCGAGGTGCTCCGCCACGTCGGGCCCGCCGCCTCCTACGACCTCCGCAGCCCCGCCGACGTCAAGGCGCTGCTGCGACGCGCATCGATCGACGTCCCCGACACCCGGGCGTGGCGGCTCGAACGCCTGCAGGACGCCCACCCGGTCGTGCCGGCGCTGCTGCGGTGGCGCAAGGCCGAACGGATCGCCACGACGTACGGGTACCGATGGCTCGACGAGCACGTCCACGACCGACGACTCCGGGGCGACTGGACGTCGAGCGACGGCGCTGCCGGGCGGATGACCGCCTCGTCGGGGCTCCACAACCTGCCCGCCGAGATGCGCCCCGCCGTCGCCGCCGACGACGGCTGCGTGTTCGTACGTGCCGACCTCGGTCAGATCGAACCGAGAGTGCTCGCAGCGGTCTCCGGCGACCCTGCCCTCGTCGCCGCCACTACGGAAGCCGATCTCTACGCCCCCGTCGCCGAACGACTCCGCGTGACCCGTGACGTCGCCAAGGTGGCGGTGCTCGGCGCGATGTACGGCGCCACGACCGGCGAGTCCGCGCACGCCCTTCGCGGCTTGGAGCGCGAGTATCCGACGGCGATGGGATTCCTTGCGGACGCTGCCGCTGCCGGCCAACGCGGCGACGACGTGTTCACCATCGGCGGACGGCGGGTGCGCATGTGGATCGACGACACCGTCGACGACGAGGGTCGCGGCGACATCGACCGTGCCCGGCGCGTCGCGGCAGCGCGTGGACGGTTCGCTCGCAACGCGGTGATCCAGGGAGCGGCCGCCGAGTTCTTCAAGGTGTGGGCGATCATCGTCCGTGCCCGCGGTGCCGGGCTCGGCGCCGAGGTCGTCTTGTGCCTCCACGACGAGCTGCTGGTGCACGCCCCCGCCGACCGCGCCGCCGCCGTCGCCGCGCTCGTCGACGACGCGGTGCAGGAGGCCGCCTACCGCTGGTCGCCCACCCGGGACGTCCGCTTCGTCGCCGACACCAGCGTCATCACCCGCTGGAGCCAGGCCAAGTGATTCGGGACCTTCGGCCCGTTCGCGGCGTTGGACTCGGCGTGCCGAACCCGTGTGGCTAGGGTTGGAGACAACGCACCGATCCACCCGGCAACGGGGCCGGGCAAGGGGGAAACACACATGAGCGACACGATCGACCGGTCGGACAGCACTGTCCTCGACCGACTCGTGGTTCGATTCGCCGGCGACTCCGGCGACGGCATGCAGCTCACCGGCGACCGCTTCACGTCCGTGAGCGCCTCGTTCGGCAACGACCTGTCGACGCTGCCCGACTTCCCGGCCGAGATCCGGGCTCCGGCCGGCACCGTCAACGGCGTCTCGAGCTTCCAGGTCCACATCTCCGACCACGACATCACCACGCCGGGCGACGAACCGAACGTGCTCGTCGCGATGAACCCGGCGGCGCTCAAGGCCGACCTGCACCGGCTCGAAACCGGCGGCACCCTGATCATCAACGAGGACGCGTTCGACGAACGCAACCTCGAAAAGGCCGAGTACGACTCGAATCCGCTCGACGACGGGTCGCTCTCGGGCTACCGGGTGATCAAGGTGCCGATGACCTCGATCACCAAAGAGGCGTGCGAGCCGCTCGGCGTGAAGCCTCGCGACGCGGAACGCTCCAAGAACTTCTTCGCGCTCGGCCTGGTGTCGTTCATGTACACCCGTCCGATCGAGCCGACGATCGAGTGGATCTCGAAGAAGTTCGGGAAGAACGAGCAGGTCGTCGCCGCGAACACGGCGGCGTTCAAAGCCGGCTTCCACTTCGGCGAGACCACCGAGCAGGTCGGCCACCGCTACGAGGTGAAGCCGGCCGACCTGCCCGACGGCGAGTACACGAGCATCACCGGCAACACCGCGCTCGCCTGGGGCCTCGTCGCCGCCGGCCAGCTCTCGAAGCTGCCGGTCACGCTCGGGTCGTACCCGATCACCCCGGCGTCCGACATCCTCCACGAGCTGTCCAAGCACAAGCACTTCGGCATCCGCACGCTCCAGGCCGAGGACGAGATCGCCGCCGTCGGCATGGCACTCGGCGCCGCCTTCGCCGGTCACCTCGGCGTGACCACCACGTCCGGTCCGGGCGTCGCACTCAAGAGCGAGACGATCTCGCTCGCCATCGCGATCGAGCTGCCGCTGCTGATCATCGACATCCAGCGCGGCGGCCCCTCCACCGGCCTGCCGACCAAGACCGAGGCCGCCGACCTCAACCTGGCGATGTTCGGTCGCCACGGCGAGGCGCCGATCCCGGTCGTGGCGAGCTACAGCCCGGCCCAGTGTTTCCACGCCGCCATCGAGGCGGCGCGGATCGCCTTGAAGTACCGCACGCCGGTGATCCTGCTCTCCGACGGCTACCTCGCCAACGGCTCCGAGCCGTGGCTGATCCCCGACGTCGACGGGCTGCCCGACATCTCCGTGCCGTTCCAGACCGAGTTCAACGGCACCGACGACGACGGCAACCCGATTTACCTGCCCTACCTGCGCGACGACGACACCCTCGCCCGACCCTGGGCGATCCCGGGCACACCCGGGCTGATGCACCGGGTCGGCGGTCTCGAGAAGGCCGACAAGACCGGCAACGTCAACTACACGCCGCAGAACCACCAGCTGATGGGCGACCTCCGCCAGGCGAAGGTGGAGCGCATCGCCGCCGACTACGACCCGACCGAGGTTCGTGGCGACGCCGACGCCGACATCTGCCTGCTCACGTGGGGCTCCACCTACGCGGCCGTGCACGCCGCCTGGCAGCGGCAGCGGCGAGACGGCCACAAGCTGGCCTGGATCCATCTCGAGCACCTCAACCCGCTCCCGAACGACCTGGGTGATCTCCTCCGCCGGTATCCCAAGATCCTGGTCCCCGAGCTCAACAAGGGTCAGCTGTGCAACATCGTGCGCGGCAAGTACCTGGTCGACGCGACGTCGGTCAGCAAGATGTCGGGGCTGCCGTTCCGCACGAAAGAAATCGAAGACGCGATCGAGGAGGCACGCTCATGAGCGAGACCGCCGTCCCCCTGACCACCAAGAAGGACTGGTCGTCCGATCAGGAGGTGCGCTGGTGCCCCGGCTGCGGCGACTACGGCATCCTCCAGGCCGTCCAGCAGCTCATGCCCGACCTCGGTGTGCGCACCGAGAACACGGTGTTCATCTCGGGCATCGGCTGCTCCAGCCGGTTCCCGTACTACATGAACACGTACGGCATGCACTCGATCCACGGCCGTGCGCCCGCGATCGCCACCGGTCTCGCCGTCGCCCGCCCCGATCTCGACGTGTGGGTCATCACCGGCGACGGTGACGGCCTGTCGATCGGCGGCAACCACCTCATCCATGCGCTGCGCCGCAACGTGAATCTGAAGATCCTGCTGTTCAACAACCGGATCTACGGCCTCACGAAGGGCCAGTACTCACCGACGTCCGAGGTCGGCAAGGTCACCAAGTCGACGCCGTTCGGCTCGATCGACCCGCCGTTCAACCCGCTGTCGGTCGCGCTCGGCGCCGAGGCCAGCTTCGTGGCTCGCACCCACGACCTCGACCGCAAGCACATGATGGCGACGTTCCAGGCGGCGCACGATCATCGCGGCGCCTCGTTCGTCGAGATCTACCAGAACTGCAACGTGTTCAACGACGGCCAGTTCAACGACATCACGAAGCGCAACGTGCGCGACGAGATGATGATCGAGCTGGTCCACGGCGAGCCGATCCTCTTCGGCGCCGACCGTCAGCGAGGCGTCATGATGAACCGCGACGGCTTCCTCGAACTGGTCGAGGTCGCCGACGTCGGGCTCGACAACATCCTGCGCCACGACACGTCGTCGCCGTACCCGTCGCTCGCGTTCGCGCTGGCGCGACTGAACCAGGACGACCACTCGCCGACCCCGTTCGGCATCTTCCGCGACATCGACCGTCCCGAGTACACGTCGGCCGTCAGTGCCCAGCTCGCCCAGGCGTCCGAGTCGAAAGGCCCGGGCGACCTCGCCGCCCTGCTCCGCAGCAACGGCACCTGGACCGTCGACTGACTTCGCCGTCCGGCGTGGCACACTCGACGACGTGAGTGAGCAGCACGACACCGACGCCGACCGGTCGTGTCGGTCCTGTGGGATCGACCCGGCCCCGGCGTGGGACACCCCCGACGGACGGGTCCATCTGTGCCAACCGT
>JBPEWX010000003.1:0-16226 GCA_052032235.1 Ilumatobacter sp.
CCCCTGGGGTCAGCGCTCGATGCCGAGTTGGGCGTAGAGGCTGTCGACGTTCCAGTACTGACGGAGGGCGGCGATCGTGTCGCCGTCGAAGTCGGCGACCGACACCCCGTTGAGGAAGATCTCCTGATCGTCCGGCTCGATCACGGCGCCGCCGGCGAGTTCGATCGCGCCGACGAGTCGCGTCGACATCGTCCACTCGGCGCACGCCTGCATCCCGCCCACGTCGAGCGGTCGCACCTCGACCGACACCTCGCCGAACGCCTCGTCTCGTCGCTCGAGCGCTGCCAACAGTTCGGCACGGGTCGTCGTCGCCAGCTCCGGCGACCAGACGCGGACATCGGGTGCGAGGGTCCGGGACAGGACGGTGCGGTCGCACTCGGCGAGCGCTCGCAGGGTCGCCGCCAACACGTCGGCGCGTCGCGCGGCCGTCATGGACGCTCGAGTCGCTCGGTCGCCACCCGGTGCTCGTCGGGCGTCAGGGCTCCGACCTCCAAGAGCGCGTCGAGATCGGCCCGGATCTGTTCGGGTGCCGGACCGACCTTCTTCGGCGCTTCGGGGGCGGCGGGCTCGTGACGAGCCGACTCGAACTCGCGCTGCAGGCTCCGGTTGTACGCCGCCTGATCGGTGCGGTTCCGCGGGAGCGAGAACGGCATCCACGTCTCGCGTGGGCGATAGAGGAACAACATCGCCGAAGCGGGTCAGAGGCCGAGCAGCTTCGCCTTCTGGGCGGCGAACTCCTCGTCGGTCAGGATTCCCTGCTCCTTCAGTGCAGCGAGCTCCTTGAGCTGCTCGATCGGCACCGACGAGGCCGGTGCCGGAGCGGGTGCGGTGTACGCAGGAGCGGGCGGGGGCGCCGGTGCCGGCTCGTAGTACTGCGGCTGCGGTTGCTGTTGTTGCGACCAGCGGTTCGCCTGGCGACGCGAGACGCGGTTGGAAACGGCGGTCGCGGTGCCCGCCACCACGGCGGTGCGGGCGACGCCTCGGAGCAGTCCTGGCATGATCGGTCCTCTTTCTGTCGTTCGCTCGTGGGTCGGTTCGGTCAGTCGGTCTCGGTCGCGTCGAGCGCGGCGGCGATGTCGGCGAGTGGGATGTAGCCGGCGGCGACCAGTTCGGCGTCGCCTCGGCGCAGGCCGGCGACGAAGCCGGCCGCCCAGCAGTTCTCGAACAGCAGGATCCCGGCCGAGGAGCCGGGCTCGATCGCTGCCGCGGCATCGTCGAAGTCGGACTGGTCGAGCAGGCCGGCCGACACGCCGTGGAACACGGTCATGTCGAAGTCGCCGCCGTCGATCTCGTGCAGTTCGGCGGCCGTCACCGAGCCGTCCTCGTGACGCGTCACGAAGGCGAGGTCGATCACGCGGATGATGCCCCGATCGGACAGGTCGACGAGCTCGGCGAGCCCCTCACCCGTCATCCGGTTCCCGGGGAACTCGACGATCAGGTAGCTGATCGGTCCCATGGTCGCTTCGGCGTCGCTCACAACATGCTCCTCGCTGGATGGTTCGGTGTCCCGACGTACCCCACGAACCCTAGAACGGCTCGCGGAACGCCGCCCCACCCGATCTGGGGGGTTCCGGGTCGGTCAGAAGACGGTCGGGACGCGATAGGGCGAGAGGTCGATGCCGTCGGAACCGGTCGGATCGTCTCGTTCGGGCAGTTCGACGACGGCGTGGTCGATCGGCGTGTACGGCACCGTGTCGAGCAGGTGGGTGATCAGGTTCAGCCGCCCTCGACGCTTGTCGTCGGTGTGGACGACGTGCCAGGGCGCCCAGTCGCTGTGGGTCGCCTCGAGCATCTCGTCGCGGGCGCGTCCGTAGTCGTCCCACTTCGTGTACGAGTCGAGGTCCATGGGCGACAGCTTCCAGATCTTGCGTGGGTCGTCGATGCGCGCCTGCAGCCGTTTCGTCTGCTCGTCCGCACCGACCTCGAGCCAGTACTTGATCAAGAGAATCCCCGAGTCGGTCATCGCCCGCTCGACGGCCGGTGCGACGCGGAGGAACTTCAGGGCGTCGGCCTCGCTGCAGAACCCCATGACCCGCTCGACACCGGCGCGGTTGTACCAACTGCGGTCGAAGATGACGACCTCGCCGGCGGCCGGGAAGTGCCGGATGTACCGCTGGATGTACATCTGTGACTGTTCGCGTTCGGTCGGTGCGGGGAGTGCGACGACCCGGAAGACGCGCGGGCTCACCTTCTCCGTGATCGCCTTGATCGTTCCACCCTTGCCGGCGGTGTCGCGGCCTTCGAACACGATGCAGACCTTCGCGCCCGTCGCCTTGACCCACTCCTGCATCGCCACCAGCTCGGCGTGCAGACGACGGAGCTCTCGCTCGTACCGCTTTCGGGACAGCTTCTCGCCCGCCCCCGGACCGTTCGACTTCTTTCCCATCTCGTCTCCTTGCCGCCTCGATCAGGCGCTCGTCCGGTCGCTTCGCCGCAGCTGCAGTTGCTTGTCGGCCCACACGAGCAGCGGCGCGATCGCCGACAGCCCGATGCACACGGCCCACTGGTTGCCCGTCAACGGCGTGCTCAACAGGAGCCGCTGCAGCATGCCGAGCTCGACCGCGGCCCACGTCAGCGTCCAGCCGAACAGGATCCAGCCGAGATACGGGAACACCGGCGACGACCACACCGGCTCGCGTTCGCGCCGCATGACCAGCCCCATGTTCACCGAGCTGAGCGCCACGACGGCGAACGCCATGGTCATCGACGCGCTGGGCAACTCGGTGCTCGGTTCGTCGGGCCCGAACGACAGGACGCACAGTGCTGCGACAGCGACGACGAAGCCGCTGACGACCCATCGGATGACCTGGTCGCGGTTCACGATGCGGGTGCCGGGCGCGCGGGGCGGCCGTTGCATCACACCCGGGTCGGGCACGTCGACGACGATGCCGATCACGACCGTCACCACCACGAACAGCTTGCAGAACAGCAGCATCATCGGGAACATCGCCACACCCTCGTTGATGTCGAGGATCGTGGCGATCAGCATCAGCTGCAGCACCGACGACAGGATCGTCAGCTGGAGCTTCACGTACGTCGTGATGCGACGGTAGATGTCGCGCCCGAGGTCGACGGCGTGGACCAGCGTGGCGAAGTTGTCGTCGGTCAGCACCATCTTGGCCGCCTGCTTCGACACTTCCGAGCCGCTGCCCATCGCCACGCCGACGTCGGCCTGCTTGAGGGCCGCTGCGTCGTTGACGGCGTCGCCGGTCATCGCCACGACCTCGCCGGCGTCCTGCATCAGCCGGGCGAGACGCACCTTGTCCTCCGGCGCCACCCGCCCGAACACGTGCAGTTCGGGTAACCGGTCGAGCACCTCCTGATCGGTCATCGCTCCCAGCTCGGCCCCGGTGGCGACTCCCGGTCCGAGACCGAGCTCGTCGGCGATCGCCCGGGCGGTGATCGTGTGGTCGCCGGTGATCATCCGCACGTCGATGCCGGCGGCGAGCGCCTTCGTCACCGCGTCCTTCGCTTCGGTACGGAGCGGATCGATGATGCCGACGATCGAGACGAACACGAGATCGTGGACCTCGCTCATCGCATCGGTCTCGGCAGCGGCCATCACGTCGGCCGACACGTCGCGGACGGCGAACGCCAGCACGCGCAGACCGTGCTCGGACAGGCGCCTGTTCGCGGCGAGGATGTCGTCGCGCACTTGGTCGATCGGCACCTGCTCGCCGTGCCACAGCGCGGACGAGCAACGCCCGAGCACGACGTCGGGTGCCCCCTTGACGGTCATGAAGTGCGGCTCGACCAGACGGCCGCCGCTGATCCACGACGGCCGGTCGTGGTAGGTCGCCATGAACTTGTAGTCGGAGTCGAACGGCACCTCGGTGCGCCGCGGCATCGCACGCCGCGTCTCCTCGGCGTCGACCCCGACCTTGGCGGCGAGCACGACCAGCGCCGCCTCGGTCGGGTCGCCGATCACCGTCCCGTCGTCACCGACCGTCGCATCGCTGCAGAGCACGAGCCCGAGTGCCAGCCGTTCGAAGTCGGGCGTCTCGACGCCGGCGACGCTCAGCACGGCACCCGTCTTGTCGTAGCCGCCACCTTCGATCTTGTACCACTCGCCACCGGCGAGCATGCTCGTCGCCGTCATCGCGTTCATGGTCAACGTGCCGGTCTTGTCGCTGTTGATGACCGTGGTGCCCCCGAGCGTCTCGACGTCGGTGAGCGTGCGCACGACCGCCTTGTCCTCTGCCAGCCGTCGCGCGCCCGATCCGAGGATCGACTGGACGAACGTCGGGAGACCGGTCGGGATCGCCGAGATGGCCGTCGTCACACACAGCAGCGCCAACGTCTCGAGGTCCTGATCGCGGATCACACCGGCGATGGCGATGATGCCGACGGTGATCGTGGCGAGCAGGCCGAAGACCTTCGTCATCCCGTCGAGTTCCTGCTGGAGCGGCGACCGCGTCCGGGTCGTCGACGACACCATGCCGGCGATGCGTCCCATCTGGGTCGATGCACCGGTCGAGGTCACGACGAACGTCGCGGAGCCGCGGGTGATCTGGGTGTTCTGGAACACCATGTTCGTGCGGTCGCCGAGCGCCGTCTCGGGATCGGGGATGACGCCCGGCGACTTGGGAACCGGGGCGCTCTCGCCGGTCAGGGCCGCCTCCTGCGCCTCGAGCGTCGCCGACGTCAGGAGCCTGCCGTCGGCCGGCACGAGATCACCCGCCTCGATCAACGTGATGTCGCCGGGCACGAGACCGCTCGCGTCGACCAGCGTCACCTCACCACCTCGGCGCACTCGCGCCTGGGGCACCTGCAAGCTGGCGAGCGCATCGACGCTCGCCAGCGCCTTCTTCTCCTGGCCGGCACCCATCACCACGTTGAAGGTGACGAGCAGCGTGACGATCACACCGGTCGGGAACTGCTCGATCGCGAAGCTCACGATGGCGACGATCAGCAGCATGATGTTCATCGGGTTGGTGAGCTGCCCGCGAGCGATCTCCCACGTGGTCGGAGGTGGCTCTTTCGCGAGCTCGTTCGGGCCGTAGCGAGTGAGCCGCTCGGCGACCTCGACCTCGGACAGGCCCTCCACGGGGTCGACGCCGAACTCCTCCGTCGCCGCGGCACCGTCGACGGTCCACCACGACGTCGGTCCTGCGTCGACGCGCTCCACAGCACTCACGTCGGCCTGCCCGTCGTCGCCGCCATCGCACCACACGTCATCTACAGGTCCTCCTAGGTTGCGGGCGCCACGCTCGGCGGCCGACTCGTCACCCGCGAACAGTACGCCCAACGGACGACGCATGTCATCACGTCGTGTCATGATGAGCGCGAACGCCGGCACCGACCGGCCGAGCGAGGAGACAGACGTGAGTCGACCGGTGACGGCACCGCTGAAGGCGAACTGGTCGATCGTCGACGGGCTGCCGCTGTTCCACCGAACGGGCCCGGTGGATTCTGGCCGACCACTCGTCCACGTCCACGGGTTCGGTGTGTCGGGCAGCTACCTCGAGCCGACCGCTGCCCGCCTGGCGAGCCGGTACCCCACGTACGTCCCCGACCTCCCCGGCAGTGGACGAAGTCATCGGCCGGCCCAGCCGCTCGACATCCCCGGCCTCGCCGGGACGGTGATCGCCTATCTCGACGCGGTCGGCATCGAGCGCGCCAGCTTCGTCGGCAACTCGCTCGGCTGCGTCGTCCTCGTCGAGGTCGCTGCGGCGTGGCCCGATCGCGTCGATCGCATCGTGCTCGTCTCGCCTGCCGGCGGCGTGAACAACCAGCCGCTGCCGCGGGCCCTGCGTCAGATGGTCACCGATTCGGTTCGCGAGCCACCGTCGCTGTGGCCGGTCGCCGCCGCGGACTACCTCCGGTTCGGCGTCACGCGCAGCTGGCGGCTGTTCGCCGACATGGTCGCGTACCCGACCCTCGAACGACTCGAGTTGTTGCACGCCCCCACGTTGGTCATCGGCGGCGATCGCGACCCGCTCGTCGACTTCGGACGGGCGAGCGTGTTCTCCGGGCTCCCCCACGTCGACGTCGTCCGGGTGCACGGCGCCCACGCGCTCAACTACTCCCGCCCCGACGTCGTGTCGGCACTGATCGACGCTCACCTCACCGGTGGTTCGCTGGCCGGTCCGAGCGTCGAGGTGATCGACGTCCCGAGCCGGTGACGCCCGGCAGGGCGATCAGCACTCCACCTCACCGTCGGGATACTCCAGCACCAGCACCTCGCCCGGTTCGACGAACGCACCACCGACGATGCACGACATCATCGAGTCGGCGGTCGACCCGCCGGGGAAGACGAACCGGATGGTGCTGCCCTCGACGACGATCTCGGGCTCGGGGTCGAGCTGGCTCGCGACGGCACCGAACCGGGTCTCCGGTGACAGCGACGAGATCGCGTCGCCGAGCGTTCCGTCCTCGTCGACGGCGTCGAGAAGATCGTCGGCGACGTCGGCACCGAGTTCGGCCGCTCCGTCGGTCGACTCCTGGCCACCGGACGACGACACGTCGCCCGACCCGCCGGCGTCATCGCCGGTCGAGTCGCTCGTCGTGTCGCTCGACGTGTCGGCCGCCGGTTCCTCCGCTGCCGGCTCGGCGGCGGGCTCGGTGGCGGGCTCATCGTCCGAGCCGCACGCACCGAGCAGGAGCGTGCCGGCGACGGCGACCGTGGTGAGGAGGCGGGCGGAACGGGAGGTGCGGTGACGATGCATGACGACTTTCTCGATCGGAACGGGGGTCGTCGGAGACTGTGCCAGATCGGCCTCGGTCCGATCAGCGATTTCAGCGGGCCTCGAACACGACGTCGTCGGGCGGCGTCCCGGTTGCCTCGAGCACGGTCGGCCCGTCGGCGAGCACCTCGTCGAGGAATGCCAGCACGTACGTGTCGAGCAGTTCGGCGACGCGTGACGGGTCCATGTCGTCGTCGGAGCACCCCTCGGCACCCATCGTCTCGATCGTCTCGATGACGACCTCGGGGATGTCGGGCAGGTTCGGCACCTCGTCCTGGTACGCACACAGGTCGGTGAACGACTGGTGTTCGCCCGCGACCAGTTCGACGCGGTACGACGGCGAGCTGAGGGTCGCGTTGTCCCACAGGCGGGTCACGTTGGGGTCGACCGGCGTCGTGATGTCGTCGGAGCCGACCACGATCATCATCGGGACGTCGATCGTGGCGAGAGTCTCGTCGGAGAAGGCGTTCGAGCTGACCGCCGGGGCGAGCGGGATGATGGCGTCGACCCGCTCGTCGACCGGGAACTCGCCCAACTCGTTCGAGTAGCCGGTCGCCATGGCGACGGTCGTGAACCCCCCGAAGGAGTGTCCGGTGACGACCACTTGTTCCGGGTCGACACCGGCGGCGGCAGGTCCGGCCGCCGGATCGGCGGGATCGGTCATCGCGTCGATGACCCGGCGCACGTCGTTCGGGCGGTTGAGCGAGATCACGGCCGGGTCGTCACCGCTCCCGGCGATCCGCTCGATCGCGGTGTTGCCGGTGTGATCCGGTGCTGCGACGACGTACCCGTGGCTGGCAAGTGCCTCGGTGTAGGCGCTGTGGATGTAGCGCAGACCACCGCTGCCGTGCGAGTACACGACGAGCGGGAACGGGCCGTCGGCCGACAGGGCGTCGGGCGTGGCCGTGAAGGCGACCGGCGACTCGTAGTACACGCCGGGGATCATCGTGTACTGGACGGGCGCGAGCGTCGACACGTCGGTGGCGGCATCGAGCGGGAACCACACGTCGACCGTCAGCGGTCGCTCCGGGTCGTCGTCGAGGGTGATGGTCTGCACGCCGACCTCGTACTCGCCCTCACCCACCGCCGTGAACGGCTGCTCGGCGACGGTCGTCGGCGGTGCCGTCGTGGCCGGAGCCGTCGTCTCGGGAACGGCCGTCGTCTCCGGAACGGCCGTCGTGTCGGGCGCCGCTGTCGTCTCCGGCACCGTCGCCTCGGTGGTGTCGGTGACGTCGGTCGGCTCGGTGGCCGCCGGAGCGGGGGTGGTGTCGGCCGACTCGTCGTCCGAACCGCCGCAGGCGGACGCGGCGAGTGCGAGGGCGACGAGCGAGACGAGCGATCGGCGTGGCATGACCAGATCATGGCCGAGACCCGACACCCGTGTCCCATCGCGACCGTGATCGGTTCGGACCTAGCCTGCCCGGATGACCGATGACGTCCCGACCGCTGACGTCCAGACCGATCCCCCTCGGTCGCGGGCCCTCCCGAACGGGCTCGCCGTCGCCCTCGTCACCGTCACCTCCGGGTCGGTGTTGGTGCTCGAGATCCTCGCCGGCCGCCTGCTCGCGCCGTACGTCGGCGTGAACCTCGAGACCTACACGGCGATCATCGGCACGATCCTCGCCGGCATCGCACTCGGTGCCTGGGCCGGCGGCGTCGCCGCCGATCGCTACGACCCCAACCGGCTCATCCCCCTGTTCCTCACGTTCGGCGGGGCCCTCGCCATCGCGTCGATCCCGATCGTCCGGTTCCTCGGCGGTGATCCCGGTCCCGACGGCGACAGCCGGTCGAGCATCATCCTGGCGCTGTGGGCGTTCGGGCCCTCGGCCGCCGTGCTCAGCGCCGTCCCGCCCGCGGTCGTCAAGCTCCAGTTGCGCGATCTCGCCCGGACGGGCGCCGTCGTCGGTCGGCTCTCGGCGTGGGGGACCGCCGGCGCCATCGCCGGGACCTTCCTCGCCGGCTACGTGCTCGTCGCGTTCGCCGCGGTCACGACCCTGATCGTCGCCGTCGGTGGCCTCCTGGCGCTCACCGGCGTGGCGATGTGGCTCGCCAACCGGCTGGTCGACGCCACCTTGATGCTCTCGGCCAGCGGCGTGGCTCTCCTCGGCCTGGCCGGCGTCGCCGTCACCGACACCCCGTGCGACGTCCAGACCGCCTACTACTGCCTCTCGATCGTCGACGATCCCGATGACGAGTCGGGACGGATCCTCGTGCTCGACGATCTCCGCCACAGCTACGTCGACACCGACGACCCGACCCGTCTCGAGTTCTGGTACACGCGCCGCATCGCCGACGCGATCGACACCCAGGCCCCCGCCCCCGACATCGACGTCGTGGCGATCGGTGGCGGTGCGCTGACGCTCCCGAGATGGTTGGCGACGACCCGTCCCGACACCGACCAGACCGTGCTCGAGATCGACCCCGAGCTGATCGACGTGATCGACGACGAGTTCGGCCTGCCACCCGTCGAGATCGTCACCGGCGACGGCCGCCAGGCGATCCGCCGCATGGCCGACGACTCGGCCGACGTGGTCGTCGGCGACGCGTTCGGCAGCCGCTCCGTGCCGTGGCACCTGACGACCGAGGAGTTCCTCGCCGACGTCGACCGGGTGCTCCGCGACGGCGGCATCTACGTGGTGAACGTGATCGACGGCGGCGACCAGTCGTTCCTCCGCGCCGAGGCGGCCACCCTCCTCACGACGTTCGACCGGGTGGCGGTGATCCGCAGCGCCGGCGTGGTCGACGGCAGGATCGGCAACTCGGTGATCCTGGCCGGCGATGCAACCCTCGACGTCGACGCCTGGGACGAGGCACACCGCACTGCGGGCGACGACGGCGAACTCGTCGACGACGTCGACGCCTGGATCGGCGACGCGATGATCCTCACCGACGACTTCGCCCCCGTCGATCAGCTCATCGTCGGCACCCGCTGACCCGGCTTCGCCGCCCGCCCGTCGCCGACCTACGCTCCTCGGCCATGTCGCGCCATCGGGGCGGATCGTGAGCCGCCAACCGACCACCTCCGACCGGATCGCCCTCGCCTGGCGCGAACTGCGCCGCAATGCGACCGGCACGGCGATGCGCGCCCACCTGCTCGGGCCCGACGGACCGAAGCTCGAGCAGGCTCAGACCGACGCACTCGAGATCATCGCCGCCCACCGCGACGGCATCCGGATGAGCGATTTCGCGGACGCCATGCACGTCGACCCGAGCACGGCGACTCGTGCCGTCGACCGACTCGTCAAGCTCGGTCTGGCGGAGCGACGCCAGATCGACGACGACCGACGTTACGTCCAGGCGATCGCGACCCAGCAGGGCGTCGACACGGTGCGCCGCATCCGCAAGCTCCGGACGATGGCGATGCGACGCATCCTCGAACCGTTCGACGACCACGAACTCGAAGAGCTGGCGCGGTATCTGGAACGGTTCGTCGAGTCGATCGACGATCTGCTCGACGACCTGAACAACGACCGGCTCGACGACTGACCGTCCGTGCCATCGTCTGAGGTGGTCGGCGAACGCACGCGTTAGGGTCGCCTCGTGGCCGATCAGAGCACGTTCGCCGACCAGGCGATGGAATACGCACCCCAGCTCTACTCGGCGGCGTTGCGCATGACGCGCAACCAGGCCGATGCGGAAGACCTCGTGCAGGAGGCCTACCTCCGCGGGTTCCGCAGCTTCCACACGTTCCAGGAGGGCACCAACCTCCGCGCGTGGTTGTTCCGCATCCTCACCAACGCCTACATCAACCGGTACCGGGCGAAGCAGCGGCGGCCGCAGGAGAGCGACCTGGCCGACGTCGAGGACCTGTACCTGTACCGCCGACTCGGTTCGATGGAGACCGCTGCGGCGTCGATGTCGGCCGAGGAGCAGTTCCTCGACATCTTCACCGACGACGAGGTCAAACAGGCGCTCGAGGACCTGCCGGAGAACTTCCGGCTCCCCGTCCTGCTCGCCGACGTCGAGGGGTTCGCCTACAAAGAAATCGCGGAGATGCTCGACATCCCGATCGGCACCGTGATGAGTCGTCTGCATCGGGGAAGAAAAGCGATGCAGCGCGCGTTGTACGACTACGCAGAGGCACGGGGCCTCACCGGCGCACCGAGTGGCGCCGACACCTGACCCAGCTCGACACATGGCCGATTGCAACGAAACCATCCGCGAACTCGACGCCTATCTCGACGGCGAACTGAGCGAAGAACTCCGCGGGAACATCCATCTGCACCTCGACGGCTGCATGGACTGCCTGCAGGCGTTCGACTTCCACGCCGAACTCAAGGCGGCGATCCGCCGCAAGTGCTCGAACGACGAGGTGCCGCCGGGCCTGCTCGCCAAGATCGAGTCGTGCTTCGACACCGACTTCGACGGTGACGGCGTCATCGGCGCCCCCGATCAAGCCTGACCCGACGCCCGGTTCGGTCCCGAACGCGTCGTCGATCGCGAGCGGATGCCGCGACCGGCGCCCGTCCTCGCTACGCTGACGTCCATGCTTGCCGCCTACATCTGGCACTGGTGGATCGGTCTGGTCCTGCTCCTCGCAGGAATCGCAGGCGCCGTCGCGCTCATCGGCGGCTACCTCAAGCAGGTGTCCTCGCAGCGTTATCCCGGCGGGAAGCGCGGCCGCGAGCAAGAGCTCTGAACGAGCTCGACCGGCTCCTCCCCCGCTGCACCTTCCCCGACCCGTCACGCCCGGTCACTGCTGCCTTTTCGGGTGGCCCCGACTCGACCGCGCTCCTGGCCCTGGCCGTCCGTGCCGGCCTCGATGTCGTCGCACACCACGTCGATCACGGCATCCGGCCCGGATCGGCCGACGACGCCGCCCGTGCGTGCGCGATCGGTGACCGGCTCGGCGTCGAGGTCGTCGTCCACCGCGTCGAGGTACCGGCGGGCCCGAATCTCGAGGCTCGCGCCCGAGACGCCCGCCGCGCCGTCCTCCCCGAGGACGCCATGACCGGCCACACGCTCGACGATCAGGCCGAGACGCTCCTGCTCCGCCTGCTGCGCGGCAGCGGCACGACCGGTCTCGCGGCGATGGCGTCCGGGTCACGACACCCGCTGCTGGCGATCCGACGCACCGAGACGCAGGCCGTGTGCCGAGACGTCGGGATCGAGCCCGTGATCGACCCGTCGAACACCGATCCGAGCATGTGGCGCAACCGGGTCCGCCACGAACTGGTCCCGCTGATGGCCGACATCGCCGATCGCGACGTGACCCCGATCCTCGCCCGGACGGCCGATCTGCTCCGCGACGACGATCGGGTCCTCGACGGGCTCGCCGACGAGATCGATCCCACCGACGCACGCGCCGTGGCCGCGGCCGATCCGGCGGTCGCCCGGCGAGCGCTTCGGCGATGGCTCGCCGAGTCCGGCTACCCGCCCGACGCCGCCGCGATCGACCGTGTTCTCGACGTCGCCCACGGTCGGGCGGTCGCCTGCGAGCTCCCGGGCGGACGGCGCATCGAACGTTCGAAGCAGGCTTTCCACATCGTTCCGCAGGAGCGGTAACATCGACACCCGCATGTCGACGCGATCGAACACCGCCCGCCCCACGGAGACCGCCTGATGCCCCCGAAGCTGCGCGGCAAGTGGGCCCTCGGCATCCAGCCTCGCCATCTCACCTGGATCCTCCAGGACAAGCTGGCGATCTGCGAGCGTCCGGGCGGGTACGGCGACAACCATCGTCGCGTCCGCCGCCAGGAAGAGATCATCTGGCTCCGTGAGAACGGGTTCAACTACGTGATCTCGATCATCCAGGCGTCGAGCAACCTGCACAACTACGAAGAACTCAACATGCCGTACCGGCATCGCCCGTTCCGCAACGACGAGCGCGACGCCTGGCTGAAGGCGTTCTACACCGAACTCGACGACCTGCTGAAGAACGGCAACAAGGTGATGGTGCACGGCGAGGAGCTGGGCGACCGCATCGTCGGCATCATGGGCGGGTACATCCGCTGGGCCGGTCTGATCGACGACCCGACCAAGGCGATCGAGATGACGGAGCGGCTCACGCACCGCAAACTCGACCCCTGGGCGAGAGACGTCGTCAAAGACGCCGCCGACCTCCGCTGACGCACCGTGCGTCAGTAGACGTTGCAGATGGTGGGGATGTCGAGGAGGGGGACGGGGTCGACCGGGTCGGGTGAGCCGTACCGCAGCTTCTCCCCCGGGCGGATCTCGAAGTGCAGGTGGTAGCCGCCGGGTGACGCGTTGCCCGTGTCGCCGACGTAGCCGATGACCTGGCCTTCGACGACCTCACTGCCGACTTCGAGGCCCTCGGCGAACCCGGCGAGGTGGTAGTAGCGGTACTGGACCGTGCCGTCGATCGGGTTGTCGACCCACAGCCGCCATCCGAGCCCGGCGCTGGAGTCCGGGTCGGTGTGCTGGATCTCGAGCACGCCGTCGGCCACCGCGTAGACCTCCTGGCCCTCGGTCGCACCGATGTCGAGGCCTTGATGGCCGCCGCCGCCGTTCGCCTTGCTGTAGCCACCGAAGTTGTCGAAGACCTCGCACATCGGCGACGGATCGATCGGGAACAGCAACCCCTCACCCGTGGTGATGACGCGTTCGGCCGCCGAATCGACCTCACCGGCGTCCGAGATGCCGCCGATCGCCGCCGCCGACCCGGCGGACACGGTCGCCAGGAATGTGACCGCCGCCACACCCGATCGGACGCGCCGACGGCGCGCTCGGATAGCGTGGTTCTCGATGGCAGGCGTACGGGTACTCGTGAGTGGCATGGGCGGAGAGCTCGGTTCGCGGGTCGCCAGTCTGCTCGAAGACGAGCCGTGGGTGGGATCGCTCGAGGGCATCGATGTCGACCCACCGCGTCGGCGTCTCCGCAGGGCGGTTTTCCATCGTATCGTGGCCGGCCAGCACGACCGCACCGTCGACACGGTCACCGCGTTCAACCCGCACATCGTCGTCCACGTCGCCGTGTGGGAGCCGAACGCCCGCGCCAACACCGGCACCGCCCGGTCGCTCACCGATGACGCGGCGACATCGATCCTCGGCGCCGCCGCCGAGTGCCGGGCGCTGGAGTCGATCGTGGTCCGCAGCGGCATCGAGATCTACGGCCGCAACCGCAACTCGCTCACCCGTCCGACCGAGCGCGAACCGCGCGACCCGACGAGCGATTACGGGCACATGGTGGCCGACATCGAACGCACCGCGCGAGCGATCGGTCGACGCGTCGGCGTGTCGGTCGGCACCCTCCGGCTCGCCACCGTGCTCGGCCCCCACGTGCCGAGCGCACTCGGACGGGTCCTGCGGATGCCGGCGGTGCCGTTCAGCGCCCTCGCCGACCCACCGTTCGCCGTCATCCACCAGCACGACGCCGCCGAGGCGTTCGTCCGGGCAGCCGAGGCCCGTCTCGACGAACCGCTCAACATCGTCGCACCGGGCGCGATCACCACCTACCAGGCGATCCGTCGTGGCCGCCGCATCCCGGTCCCGCTGATCGGCCCCGAGTGGCGCGTCGCCCGGGCCGTGAACTATCTCGCCGGGGCCCCGATCCCCGACCACGTCCAGGAGATGTTCCATCGTGGTCGCCTGGCCGACGGACACCGCGCCCGCGAGGTGCTCGGCTTTGCGCCCACCACCACGACGAGTGACGTGATCGACCAGCTGTACGGATGGCCGAGCGTCGTCCACGCCCCGCCCGCCGTCGCCTGGGAGTCGGCCTCATGAGCAATCCCGCCCGCCAACTGGCCGACGTGATCACCATGCCGGCGCGCAACCTCGGCGGACAGACCGCCGGTGTCGTCGGCGCCGCCGCCGACACGGTCCGGGTCTGGACCGCGAACGAGGTCGACGACTGGGGCCGCGACAACGGCTTCGTCGATCGCGTCTGGGCGGCCAGCCGGCTCCGGTGGAACATCTCGGTCGGAGGCGCGGAACACATCCCGAAGCGCAAGGGCGCGCTGATCGTGGTCAACGCACGCCGATTCGCCCTCGCGCCGGTGTTCGCCGCGCTCGCGATCGGTGCCGAGGTCGGTCGCCCCGTCCGCTTCATCGGCCGCCCCGACGTCGCCCCGGTCGGCCCGATGATGCAACGACTCGGGGGTCTGCTCCCGATCCCCCGTGAGATCGAGAGCGCACTGCGGGCGAACGAGCTGGTCGTACTCGGCGCCGAGAGCCAGGCCACCAACCGAGCGTCGGGCATCGTCGACCATCGCATCGTCGGTTCCGCCGTGATGGCGAAGGTGCCCTCGATCCCGGCGGCGACCGTCTCGGTGCCGCTCCGCCGGTCGGCGCGTGTCGAGATCGGCGCGCCGATCCGGCTGTCGCGCAAGCGACGTGGCCCGCTCGACGAGCTCGAGACCGCCGACGCCCTCCAGGCGCACCTCGACGCCCTGCTCGACGAGTTCGGTGGCGCCCTGACCGGCACGCCACTCGATTGGCTGCCGTTCAACGGGATCGGCGGCGTCTGATGCCCTACATCCGATCGTCCGACGGCGTTCGTCTCCACTACCGGGAGTCCGGTCGCCGCAGCGGTCCGCCGGTCCTGTTGATCCAGGGGCTCGGCGCCGACAAGCACGGCTGGGATCTCCAGCGCCTCGCGCTCGCCCCGACCTATCACACGATCGCCCTCGACAACCGCGGTGCCGGTCGGAGCGACAAGCCGTACGGCCCGTACTCGCTCGAGCAGATGGCCGACGACGCGATCGCCGTGCTCGACGAGGTCGGAGTCGAGCGGGCGCACGTGATCGGCGCGTCGATGGGCGGAGCGATCACCCAGATCATCGGGATCCGTCACCCCGAACGGGTGCGTTCGCTCACGTTGGCGTGCACGGCCTGCCAACACCACCCGTGGCGTCGCGAACTGCTGGCCGAGTGGGCCGAGGTCGCCCAGACACGTGGCATGGGTGCGATGACGTCGCAGGCGGCGCGCTGGGTCATCGGCCCTCGTTCGTTCCGCCGGCTCACCCCCGCGATCGGTTGGATGGGTCCGCTCGCGCTCGCCCGGCCCCCGCACGCGTTCGCCAGCCAGGTCGCCGGCATCCTGTCGATCGACGACGAGCTGAAGTCGCTGCTGCCCTCGATCGACGTCCCGACGCTCGTCATCGTCGGCAACCAGGACATCCTGACGCCGCGCGGCGACTCCGAACAACTCGCCGACCTGATCCCGACCGCCGAACTGGTCGTGGTGAGTGGTGCGGCGCACGGCTTCATGATCGAGCACGCGACGACCTTCAACCGGGTGATGCTCGATTTCCTCAAACGGGCCGAGCGAGCGTTCGCCGGACGCGACGCCTCGTCGGCCGACGACGTCGCCCGTTCCGTCGGCTGATGCGCGTCGCGGTCGTCGGCGCCGGCCTGGCCGGCCTGAGCGCTGCTTCGGAGCTCGCTCGTCGCCACGATGTCGTCGTCCTCGAGCGCAACGATCACGTCGGCGGTCGACTCGGCACCCTCACCGTCGGCGCCGCGACGTTCGATGCCGGCGCCCAGTTCTTCACCGTGCGCGGCGACGACCTGGGCGCCCGCACGGACGACTGGCTCGAGCGTGGGGTCGCCTTCGAATGGTGTCGCGGGTTCGGCGGC
>JBPEWX010000030.1:0-3514 GCA_052032235.1 Ilumatobacter sp.
ACCGGCGCCTACGAGGAGCAGTACGCCCGGATGCTGCAGATGTACGCCGCCGGCTATCTCCATGCGTCCGATGCGACCGAGGTGGCGGAGGTCATCCACCACGCCATCCACACCGACGAACCGAAGCTTCGCTACCCGGTGAGCTGGGGCGGTGTCGGCATCACGACCGGACGGGCGGCGATGACCGACGAGGAGTGGGTGGCGATGGGTCGGCTCGAGTCACGGGACGACTACATCGCCGAGTTCGGCCGACGCTTCGGCATCGACATCAGCACCTGACCGACCCGTGATCAGGCGGCGTCGGCGATGATGCGGTCGACCGGGCGATTCGACCGGACCGACATTTCGAAGATGCGCTCTGCCTCTTCGTAGCCGAGCTGCGGGACGAGCTGGGCTGCCACGTCGACCTCGTTGTCGTCGAACCGGATGATCGGCTCCTGGGGCTGCATCTGCTGCTGCATGGGTGGCGAGTACCCGGGCGCGTGCGCGCCAAACCAGGTTGATCCGGGGGCGGGGATTGGGTCGATGGCGGCGCGGGTAGTCACGCGGTGTCCACCCCTCGACCTCACTGGAGGACCCACCCATGGAACGTTCACTCGACGGGCGCCGTGTCGCCTTCTTGACCGCCAACGAAGGCGTCGAGCAGATCGAACTCACCTCGCCCTGGAAGGCCGTGCAGGACGCCGGTGGCGAACCCGTGCACCTCGCTCCGGAGAAGGGAGACGTGCAGGGCTTCGATCACCTCGACAAGGCGGACGTGTTCGAGGCGACGATCGCCGTGAAGAACGCCAGCGCCGGCGACTTCGACGCACTCGTCCTGCCGGGCGGCGTCGCCAACCCCGATCAGCTCCGCACGGACGCCGACGCGATCTCGTTCATCCGATCGTTCGTCGACCAGGGCAAGCCGATCGCCGTGATCTGCCACGGCCCGTGGACGCTGGTCGAGGCGAAGGTCGTCGCCGGTCGCACGCTCACGAGCTGGCCGAGCCTGCGCACCGACATCGAGAACGCCGGCGGAACCTGGGTCGACCAGGAGGTCGTGGTGTCCGAGGACGGACCGAACACGATCGTGTCCAGCCGCAACCCCGACGATCTGCCGGCGTTCGAGTCGGCGATGGTCGACGTGTTCGCCAAGGTGCGTACGTCATGAGCGACTGGAGTGAGCAAGGCGCCATTCCCGTCGAGGACGCGGCAGTGCCGAACCCTCCGACCGTCGACGAGGTGATGGAGGAGCAGCGTCGCCGCGACGATCTGCCCGATCCGTCCGACGATCCGCACCATCAGCAGGTCGTCGACGACGAGGAGGCGGCGTCGGCCGACCTGGCGGTGGCGAACGACGCGCCACCCGAGGCGCGGCCCGACGTCGGTTGACGCTCCCGGGCCGCCCCGAGCCGGTCCGGTCGATCCGGACTACCATGACCCGGCAGTAATGAACCTGACGGCACCCCCTCGCGGCCCGGAACCGACGGGCGAGCGGCCTCGTCGCCGCCACGAGACGAGGCGCGTCCATCAGCCGGTGACGGCCGACGTGTATCGGCGTCGGCGGCTCACCGTCGCCGCCGGGCTGGTCGCCGTCCTGGTGCTCGGCATCGTGGCCGTGCAGCAGGTTCGGGGCGGCTCCTCGGAGGCGGCGCCGACGCCGACCGCGGTGCCGCTCCCGGTCGAGACGGCCCCGCCGACCACGGCGGTCGCCGAACAGATCGAACCGGCCGCCTGCATGCTCGAGGTGCCGGAGGTGTCGGTCGGCGACACCGGCGCCGACGTCGAGTGCGCCCAGCGGGCGTTGCGAGCCGCCGGCGTGATGGATTCGGAGGTGACCGGCACGTTCGACCCGGTCACCCAGGCGGCGACCCGGTCGTTCCAGGCCGAGGTCGGGCTGTACGTCGACGGCATCATCGGGAAGAACACGGCGACCGAGCTCGGCATCTGGCCGGGCGCCGAGTCGTTCATCGTGCGCACACCGGCGCCACCCGAGGGTGCGGTCGACCTGATCGGCATGCCACTGTCGTCGGTCGCCTCGGCCGGCGACGACGCCCCGCCGTTGCCCGACGGGGCCGCCATGGCGTCGGGCAAGCGCGTGGTGTACGACCGAGCCGGTCAGCGGGTGTGGGCGATCGACGACGAGGAACGCATCGTGCGCAGCTACCTCGTGTCGGGCAGCCAGTTCCGCAACGAGGTGCCGGGCATCCACACCGTGTACTCGAAGTCGGAGATGGCGCTCGGGTGGGACCTGCAGGCCGATCTGCCGTACATGGTGCGGTACACCCAGACCGAGCGTGGCCACATCGGCTTCCACGCGATCCCGTCGTGGAACGACACGGGTGAGGCGTTGCAGACCGAGGACGAACTCGGTCAGAAGCTCTCCGGTGGGTGCACCCGCCAGGCGCTGCTCGACGCCCAGTTCATGTACGAGTTCGCCGACGTCGGTACCACCGTCATCGTCCTCTGATCCGGCGAGGTGTGCCGGCGGCCGGATCGGCCGTCAGGCCGTCGTCGGTGCCGGTTCGTCCCGCAGTCGCTCCGCCGGCAGGTTGCGGGTCATGAAGAGGGCGCCGAGTGCGATCATCGCGGCGACGAGCAGACCGACCTTGAGGGCGTCGAGCTGCGCCTGTTCGTAGCCGGCCACGATCTCGTCGGTGGTGGCTGCGTCGACACCGGCGTCCCGCAGACCCGTCTCGACGAGCTCCGACGCCACGAAGCTGGCCTGCTCGTTGACCGAGATCTCGACCGCTTCGGTGATCTCGGCGGGCACCGCCTCGTTGCTCTCGATGTTGTCGACGAATGCGACGACGAGCGCACCGATGACGATCGCGCCGATGAGGGCGGTGCCGAGGGCCGAACCGAGCTGCTGCGCCGTGTACTGGAGCCCGCCGGCCTCACCGCGATCGGCGACCTCGACCGACGACTGGATCACGTTGCCGAGCTGCGAGGCGATCAGCCCCATTCCGATGCCGAGTACCACGAGCGCCACCGACACACCGACGTCGTCGAGTTCGGGGTTGATGCGGCCGAGCAGCAGGAACGCCGCCAGGACGAGGGTGACGAACCCGGCCTGCACGATGCGGCGCGGTGGGAAACGCTTGGCGAGTGCGGGGCCGCTCATCGAGGTGATCAGCATCGCGATCGAGATCGGCAGCATGCGGATGCCGGTCTCGAGGGCGTCGAAGCCGAGCACGATCTGGAAGTAGAGCGGCAGGGTGAAGAAGATGCCGAGCAGGATCACGCTCTGGGCCAGGAACGAGCCGAGTCCGGAACGGAGCGGGAGGATCTCGAGCAGTTCGAGCTTGACGAGCGGGTCGTTGCCGCTGCGTTCCCGGTGCTCCTGCCAGCGGGCGAACGCCCACAGGACGATGAGGCCACCGACGAGGAGGAACGGGGTGATCGAGAACCCGAACGGGGTGACGGGCGAGTTCTTCGGCCGGATCCAGCCCCAGTCGCTCGACTGCAGCGCGGCGACGACGATCATGCCGAGGCCGAGCGCCGTGAGGATCGCGCCGACGATGTCGAGCTTGGG
>JBPEWX010000300.1:0-10008 GCA_052032235.1 Ilumatobacter sp.
AAGCACCGGCCCCGGCACTCGACGATGCCATCCGCCGTCGACTGCACGACGGTGCGGTCGCACTTGCTCGCCACGTCGGGTACCGCAACGCCGGCACGGTCGAGTTCCTCGTCGGCGACGACGGCACCATCACGTTCCTCGAGGTCAACACCCGGCTCCAGGTCGAACATCCGGTGACCGAAGCGATCACCGGCCTCGACCTCGTCGAACTCCAGCTCCGCGTCGCCGCCGGTGAACCGCTCGGCATCGATCAGGCCGACGTGACCGTCACCGGTCACGCGATCGAGCTCCGCCTCGTGGCCGAGGACCCGACGACCGGTTGGCTGCCGTCGATCGGCACGATCGAACGCTTCTCCGTCGACGCTCCCGAGGGCATGCGAGTCGACACCGGCTTCCGCGCCGGTTCGACCGTGAGTTCCGACTACGACTCGCTCCTCGCCAAGGTGATCGATCACGCGGACGATCGCACGACCGTGTGTCGCCGCCTGGCGGCGGCGATGCGGACCGCCGACGTGGCCGGCGTCGCGACCGACGCAAACGCCCTCGCGGCGATCCTGACCGAACCCGACTTCGTGGCCGGGGGCGTCCCGACGTCGTATCTCGCCGAGCATCCCGACGTCGAACGAGCGGGTGGCCCGGACGGCGACGCGCTCGACGCCCACATCATCGCGGCAGCCATGTACGAACAGGCGGCGAACCGCGCCAGCAACCGAGTCACCGGCTTCGCTCCCGCCGGGTGGCGCAATCTGCCGACACGAGGTCAACGGCGCACGTACGAGCGGCGCGATGTGGTGCATCACGTCGAGTACGTCACCGGACCATCGTCGACGCAGTTCCGGCTCGGGCCGTGGCCCGTGGCCGGCGTCGACGGCGTGCTGCCATCCGACGACCGAGAACCGATCGAGGTGTCGGCGATCGAGGTGTCCGTGGGCGCCGACGCAGACGGTGGTCGGGTCGTCTTCGAGGCTGCGGGCCGTCGATGGTCGACCACCGTCCACGACGACGGCGACCACGTGAGCGTCGGCAGCCGCGCCGGCTGGACCACGTTCGTGCGCCCCGCACGCTTCGTCGTACCCGACGACGCCGCAGCGGCCGGCGGGCCGGTCTGTCCGCTCCCCGGGACGGTGATCGCCGTCCACGTCGCCGACGGTGACGAGGTCGCCGAGGGTCAACTCCTGATGGTCGTCGAGGCAATGAAGATGGAACACAAGATCACCGCCGGTGCCGCCGCCACCGTGACCGATGTCCGCTTCGCCGTCGGCGATCGCGTCGACGCCGGCGACCTGCTCGTGGCGCTCGACGTCACCTCCTCCTGAACCCGATTTGGACCGACCGACCCCCCGATTGAGAAACTGCCCCGCATGACCCTCGCCAGCACCCCCATCGGCATCCGCCGCGAGCGCACGCTCGCCGATCTCGTTCCGCACAGCCGCGTCACCGACGCCGTGCTCGTGGTCGGCTTCGCCCTCCTCACGGCACTGGCCGCACAGATCTCGATCCCACTCGGTTTCACGCCGGTGCCCGTCACCGGCCAGACGTTCGCGGTCCTGCTGGCGGGCGGCACGTTGGGTGCGGTGCGCGGCATGGCATCGCAGGGTCTGTACGTCGCCCTCGGCGCGGTCGGCCTTCCCTTCTACGCCGACGGTGACGGTGGCTGGACCGCCGCGACCGGATCGACGGCGGGCTACCTCGTCGGGTTCGTCATCGCCGCCGGCGTCGTCGGTCTCCTCGCCGAGCGGGGTCAGGACCGCCGCATCTCGACCGCCATCCCGGCGTTCCTCGCCGGCACCGTGATCATCTACTCCCTCGGCGCCGGATGGCTCGCCCACTCGCTCGGCATCCCCGTGACGGCGGCCGCCGGTGAGCCCAGCGCCGTCGCGTACGGCGTCGCCCCGTTCATCGTCGCCGACGTCGCCAAGGCGGCGCTCGCCGGCGTCCTCCTCCCGACCGCGTGGCAGCTGTTCGGGAACGACCAGCAGGACGACCTCCACTCATGACACGACCGGTCCGCATCGCCAACTGCTCGGGATTCTTCGGAGATCGACGCTCCGGTGCCGAGGAGATGGTCGACGGCGGGCCGATCGACGTCCTCACCGGCGACTGGCTCGCCGAACTCACGATGCTCATCCTGAGCCGGATCCGCGCCAAGCGTCCGGGCGGCGGGTACGCGTCGACGTTCGTCACCCAGATGGAACAGGTGATGGGCCGCTGCCTCGACCGAGGCATCAAGGTCGTCTCGAACGCAGGCGGCCTCGACCCGGCAGGCTGTGCCGAGGCCGTCCACGAGGTTGCCGACCGCCTCGGCCTCGCACCGACCATCGCCTACGTCGACGGCGACGACCTGATGCCTCGTCTCGGTGATCTGGCCACCGCCGGTTCGATCCGACCGTTCGACGACGGGGTCGCCGAACAGATCGGCGATCTCGAACGAGCGCTGACCGCCAACGCCTACCTGGGATGTTGGGGCATCGTCGACGCCCTCGAACGGGGTGCCGACATCGTGATCACCGGACGCGTCACCGACGCCGCCGTCACCTGCGGACCGGCGGCGTGGCATCACGGGTGGCAACGAGACGACTGGGACGCGCTCGCGGGCGCCGTCGTCGCCGGGCACGTGATCGAATGCTCGGCGCAGGCGACCGGCGGCAACTACTCGTTCTTCACCGAGGTGCCCGGTATGGAACGGCTCGGGTTCCCCTGGGCCGAGATCGCCGCCGACGGCTCGAGCGTGATCGGCAAGCACGACGGCACCGGCGGCCAGGTCTCGATCGGCACCGTCACCTCGCAGCTGCTGTACGAGATCGGCGGACCCCGCTACCTCGGGCCCGACGTCACGGCGCGCTTCGACACGATCACGCTGGAACAGGTCGAACCTGACCGGGTCCGGATCTCCGGCACCGTCGGCGAGCCACCGCCGCCCACGCTGAAGGTCGCGACGAACGAACTCGGCGGCTACCGGAACTCGGTGGCGATCGCGCTCACCGGTCTCGACATCGAGGCCAAGGCGGAGGTCGTGGAGGCTGCCTTCTGGCGAGCCTGCCCGTTCGGCCCCGACGACTTCGCGAGCGTCGATACGCGTCTCATCCGCACCGATCGCGACGACCCGACCTCGAACGAGGCAGCCACTGCGCAACTCCGGATCACGGTGAAAGATCCTGACGAGCGCAAGGTGGGCCGTGCCTTCTCGAACGCCTTCGTCGAGACCGCCCTGGCGAGCATCCCCGGCCTCTACGGCCTGGGTGGTGGTCCGTCCGCCGCGACTCCGTACGGCGTGTACCGTCCCGCCACGGTGCCCGCCGACCTGGTACCGGCCTACGTGCACGTCTCCGGCGAGACCCACCAGATCGACAGCGTCGCACCGTCCACCGGCTCCGATCAGGCCGAACCCGCCGATCGCGCGGCCGACACCGCGCCGGCGGCGCCGTTTCAACCGGCCGGCGACACGGTACGGGTCCCGCTCGGGTCGATCGTGGGTGCCCGCTCGGGCGACAAGGGCGGCAACGCCAACGTCGGCGTGTTCACCCGCAGCGACGCTGCGTACGACTGGCTCGCCGGCTACCTCACGGTGGAGCGGCTCCGTGAGCTCCTCCCCGAGACCGCCGGCCTGCACATCGATCGTTACGACCTCCCCAACATCCGATCGATCAACTTCATGGTGCGGGGCCTGCTGCAGGAAGGCGTGGCTGCGTCGACCCGGATCGACGCCCAGGCCAAGAGTCTGGGGGAGTGGCTCCGAGCTCGGTACGTCGACGTCCCGGCCGAACTGCTCGCCTGATGCGCTGGGTCGTCGACGGCAACAACGTCTTCGGCTCCCGACCCGACGGCTGGTGGAACGACCGGCCGGCGGCCCAACGGCGACTTGCGCAGCGCACCGCCGAGTGGTGCCGCACCCACGACGACGAGGTGCTGCTCGTGTTCGACGCCCCGCTCGCCGACGAAACCGCCCGACTCGCCGGCGGCAACCTCACGATCGTCGAGTCGAGCCGACGCGGCCGAGACGCCGCCGACCACGAGATCGTCGAACGTCTCGCCGCCCTCGAGGACTCCGGTGACACCGCCGACGTTCGCGTGATCACCTCCGACAAGGGACTCCGCGAGCGGATCCCGGCGTGGGCGTCGGTGTGGGGCGTCGGCCGCTTCCGCGACCTGATCGGCTACTGACGGTCGCTCACGTCGACCGGCTCAGACGAAGCGTGCCCACTCGTCGAGCGGCATCCGCTCACTCTGCAGGGTGTTGATCGGTGCCGCTCGGTCGGCATATCCGATCGCCATGCCGCAGAACAGCATCTCGTTCTCGGGTGCCCCGACGAACTCCTGCACCGCCCCGTGTCGCACCGTCCAGTACTCCTGCGGGCACGTGTCGAGACCGGCCTCGACGGCGAGCAGCATGAACGTCTGCAGGAACATGCCGAGGTCGGACCACTGCGGCGGGCCCATGCCCCGGTCGATGAAGCAGAACAGCCCGGCCGGTGCTCCGAAGAACTCGTCGTTGCGGGCGAACTGGGCGAGGCGGCCCGCCTTGTCGTCTCGCTCGATGCCGATCGTGGCGTACATCGCCTCGCCGAGCGCGAACCGGTTGGTCCGGTACGGCTCCCACAGCGACGGTGGATAGATGTCGTACTCCGCTGCCTCGAGCGGGCGGTCGGCGAGCGACGCTCGGAACCGCGTCATCGAGTCACCGTTCACGACATAGATCCGCCACGGCTGGACGTTGCCGCCGCTCGGCGCGCGGGCGGCCGTCTCGAGCAGCGAGCGGAGTTGGTCGTCGTCGACGGGCTGATCGGTGAACGCCCGGATCGAAGCGCGCTGACGGACGGCGTCGGAAACATCCATGCCGGGCAGTCTGTCGGCAGCGCTGCGGCGCGATCGAATCGGATCAGCGGGCGCGGAGCTTGGACCAGTAGTGACGGCCGACCTCGATCAGGACGGTCGCCGTGATCGCAGCGCCGAAGGCGACGAGGAACGCCCGGGTGTGGTCGTCCTCGAACGCCTTGCCGCCGATGTAGCCGAGGAGCGCGGCGTACGTCGCCCAGATCAGCACCGCCGCCGTGATCCACGACGTGAACCACCGGCGGGGCTGACGCGTCACGCCCGACGAGATCGTCAGTGCCGTTCGTCCACCCGGGATGAAGCGTGCCGTGATCAGCAGAAGCCCACCGCGGACGCGGATCTGTTCCTCGGCCCACACGAGCCGATTCTTCTGCTTCGGGCGGGCGTCGGCCTGACGCTCGATCCAGCCGGACAGATGATTGCCGATGAAGTACGCGGTGTGATCGCCGATGAAGGCGCCGGCCGCACCGAACACGATGACGAGCAGCAACGACTGATCACCGGCGCCGGCGGCGACGCCGCCGATGATCACCATCGTCTCGCTCGGCACGATCGGGATCACCGAGTCGAGGATGGCGATCACGAAGATGATCAGCAGGAACCACCAGTTCGCCGAGAACTCCCCGAGCCAGTCGGCGAGATCGGTGATCACGTTCGCGAACAGGACGGGTCGCATGCCCTCGGCACGCTATCGCCGGGCCGGGTGGACCCGACGGGCCGGCTCAGCTCGCTGCGTCGTGCAGTGAGGCCGGTCGGAGGCCGGTGATGGCGACCTCGGTCGCCGACGTGTAGATCTTCGCCCAGTCGACGACCTCGTCGGCGATCCCGTCGAGTTCGAGGCTGACGAGACCGTGGCACGTCCCCCACAGCCACGCCGTGGCCGCGGTGCTGTCGAGGTCGCCGGGGAACCGGATGGCGCCCCGCTCCGCCGCTCGCTCCAGTCGAGCCACGAAGTTGCCGAGACCCGCCAGCGCACGGTCGACGGACTGAGCGCTCGGGTTCGCACCACGGAACATGATCTCGTAGTACATCGGGTGCTCGGTCGCGAAGGTGCGGTAGGCGATCGCGACCCGACGGAGGTCGTCGAGCGCGTCGTCGGTCTCGTCGACCTGTTCGATCGCGTCGAACAGCTTGTTGTAGCCGTAGACGTACAACTCGTCGATGACGCCGTCCTTGCCGCCGAAGCGCGAATACACGTTCATCGTGCTCATGCCGGCCTCGGTGGCGATTCGGCGGACCGTGAGCGCATCGGGGCCCTCGCCGGCCAAGAGGCGGTGTGCGGCGGCGAGCAGCGCTTCGCTGGTCTCGTCGTGGACTCGGTTCATGGTGCAACTCCTGTCGGTGACCGGTCGCCCCCTCGTCCGCCAAGCCGAGGTGGTGAGATCCACGGTAGTGATCGCGCCGGGGCGCGACCAGCTGATAACACCAGTACTGACCGGAATTTCTCGCTATCCGTCGTCCGTCGAGCACACACGGTGCTCGTTGTGTCGATTTGAGCACGGAGTGTGAAGAGACGATCACAACGTGATCCGCGTCGTCGCCCTGCTCCGACGTCCTGCTCCGACGTCCTGCTCCATCGTCCACTCCGGTACCCGGACCGGTTCGGACGGCGTCTACGCTCGCCCCATGCGCGTCTCCGTCAACACCGACCTGTGCCAAGGGCACAACCGCTGCTACGCCCTGGCGCCGGAGCTGTTCGACGTCGACGACTACGGCACGGCCGTCGTGATCGGCGACGGCACCGTGCCGCCGGAACTCGAGGACAAGGCCCGCCTCGCGGTCGCGAACTGCCCCGAGTACGCGATCACGATCGACGAGGAGGCCGGATGAGCGCCACGTCCGATGCGTCGAGCGAGCTCTACGGTCCCGTCGCGGACTGGGCGAACGACCTCGATCACGCCGACCCGGAGTACAACCGACGTGCCCACGAGATCTGGCACGACCTCCGCGAAGGCGGTTGTCCCGTTGCGCACTCCGACCGCTACGGCGGCATGTGGGTGCCGCTGACCCACGAGTACGTCAAGGAAGTCGCCTACGACACCGACCACTTCACGAGTCAGGGGGTGATCGTCAACCGCGGTCGACCGATCGCGCCACCGCCGGTCGGACCGGCGCCGCCGATCACGAGCGACCCGCCGTTCCATCAGATCGCCCGTCGACTCCTCCTGCCCCCGTTCTCGCCGAAGCGGATCGAGGCCTGGGAGGACGACGTTCGCGGTCTGTGCCGGTCGCTGCTCGACGACATGGGCGAGATCGACCCCGGCACCACCGTCGTCGACGCCGCCGTGCAGTACGCCCAGCACATCCCGGTGAACGTGATCGCCCGGATGCTGGGCTTCCCGACGTCGGACGACGACTACTTCCGGCGCTGCGTGCACGAGTTCCTCGAACGTGTCAACGAGCCGATCGAGGAGCGCGAAGCCGACGGACCACATCTCGACGTCTATCTCGACCGTCAGATCGAGGAGCATCGTGCCAATCCGCGCGACGACCTGACCACGTTCCTGCTCGAGGCGGAGATCGACGGCAACAAGCTCTCGCACGAGCACGTCCGCGGCTCGATGGTCTTGCTCCTGATCGCCGGCATCGACACCACGTGGAGCGCGATCGGCTCGTCGTTGTGGCACCTCGCCACCAACCCGGACGATCTCGAGCGGTTGACCGGCGAACCCGATCTCATGATCTTCGCCGTCGAGGAGTTCCTCCGGGCGTACGCCCCGGTGACCATGGCCCGCTTGGTGAAGGACGACCACGACTTCCACGGGTGCCCGATGAAGGCCGACGAATGGGTGCTGCTCCCGTTCCCGGCGGCGAATCGAGATCCGGCCTTCTTCGACGACGCCGAGGACTTCGTGATCGACCGGGCCGAGAACCGTCACGCCGCATTCGGGCTCGGCATCCACCGGTGCCTCGGTTCGAACCTCGCCCGGCTCGAGCTTCGAGTCGCCGTCGAGGAGTTCATCGCCCGCTTCCCACGCTTCTCGCTCGCCGACAACACGCGCTGGAGCGTCGGACAGATCCGCGGCCCACGCGAGCTCCCACTCCGTATCGACGCGACCGCGTGACCGACGGCGACGCTGCCCACCCGACGGCTGCCGACCGCTGGCGGGACGCACTCGACGCGTGGGCGCTGCCCGACCACGTGGTCGCGGCGGCCGACGAGTCGCCGTGGCGTCACGATGTCGCACGGTTCGTCGTCGACGACACGATCGAGCGCGACGGCACCTCCGCCCGCTGGGCCCGAGAGGTGCTCCCGCCGCTCGGCGGCACCGTGCTCGACGTCGGGTGCGGTGGTGGCCGTTCCGTGGCTCCGTTGATCCCGCCCGCCACCGAAGTGATCGGCGTCGACCGGACCGGTGCCATGCTCGACGAGTTCGTCGAGGCCGCCACACGCGCCGGTGTCGCTCGCCGAACCGTGCACGGCGACTGGCCCGACGTGATGCCGACCACGCCGACCGCCGACGTCGCGATCTGCCACCACGTGCTCTACGACGTGGCCGACGTGGCGCCGTTCCTGCTCGCGCTCACTGCCCGGGCACGGTTGGGGGTCGTCGTCGAGCTCCCGGTGCGCCACCCGATGACGGCCTGGAACGAGGCGTTCGAGCACTTCTGGGGCGTCGTGCGGCCCGAGGGTCCGACCCACCTCGACCTCGTTGCCGTGTTGCGGGAGCTCGGCGTCGACCCGGAGTACACGGTGTCGCCGAGGCGGGCGCTGTCGCGCTTCGGAGCCGACCCGGCGCACCTCGTCCCGGTGGCACGTCGCCGGCTGGCGCTCGCACCGGACCGAGACGCCGAGCTCGCCGATTGGCTGACCGAGCATCCGCCGGCGTTCGTCGCCGAGGTGGCGACCATTCGGTGGCCGGGCGATGCCGACCCGGTCGATCACCCGATCGCGTAGCCGATCGTCGCCGCCAGCAGGCAGGCGACCGTCGTCACCGCCACGATCGTGACCCGGTGCCGCCACGGCCCACCACTCGCCTCGAGCGCGAACGTGCTGAACGTCGTCAGGGCACCGCACACCCCGGCGCCGAGGACGAGCACGAGGCCCCGCCCCGGGTCGAGCGCCAGGAGCAGACCGAGCAGGAACGAGCCGACGACGTTCACCGCGAGCGTGCCGCGCCAGCCGAAGCCGGCGACGGCGTAGCGGATCACCCCGCCCACCGCGGCGCCCGCGGCGATCCCGAGCACGATCATGCGCCCAACCGCCGCCCGGCCGCGACGGCGACCAGCCCACCCGCCAAGGTCGCGGCGACGTAGGCGAGCGCCGTCGTGGCCCGACCGGAGTCGAGCAGCGCCCGGGTCTCGTTGGCGAACGCCGAGAACGTGGTGAAGCCGCCGAGGACGCCGGTCACGCCGACCAGCCACCGGTCGGAGCCGGGCTCGAGGCGTGTCGCCCCGACGCCGATCGCGAGACAGCCGAGGAGGTTGACGAGCAGCGTCTCCCAGGGGAGCCGACCCGGCTCGGTCCCGAACCACTCGGCGAGCGACCACCGTGCGAGGGCCCCGACCGCCGCGCCCACGGCGACCAGGGCTGCGGATCGGGCAGCGAACGGTCGGGGGTGAACCATGCCGTCATTCTCACCGAACACTCACCTGGTTCTGGTGTACTCGTACCGTGAAACTGCTCGTGGCCGAAGACGATCGATCCGTGCGGACGTCGCTCGTGCGCGCCTGCAGCCTCGAGGGATACGAGGTCGTGGCGGTCACCAACGGCGCCGAAGCCCTCGACCGTCTCGCCACCGAGCAGCCCGATCTGGTCGTGCTCGACGTGTCGATGCCCCATGTCGACGGGCTCACGGTGTGTCGTGTGCTCCGGGCCGAGGGCCACCGGGTGCCGGTGCTCATGCTCACGGCGCGCACCGAGACCGGTGACCGTGTCGCCGGACTCGATGCCGGCGCCGACGACTACGTGACCAAGCCGTTCGACCTCGACGAGTTGTTCGCACGCCTCCGTGCGCTCACGCGTCGTGCACACGACTTCAACGGCGCCGCGGCCACCGAATCGACCGACGACCTGGTGCTCGACGACCTCCATCTCGACCTGGCCGGTCGACGCGCCCGCCGTGGCGAGGTCGACATCGAATTGAGCAAGACCGAGTTCGACCTCCTCGAACTGCTGGTCCGCAACGCCGGCATCGTGCTCGACCACGCCACGATCTACGAGCGCATCTGGCACTA
>JBPEWX010000301.1:0-8508 GCA_052032235.1 Ilumatobacter sp.
GTGGGCCATCGTGTTCGCTCCTCCGAGTGGGCAGACCCACCCATGCGAACACAGCGGACCGACCGGCGCATCGGTCATCTGACCGATGCGACGACGGGCTGGTCAGTTCGCGAAGCGACGGAGCGGTTCGCGTGCGGCCCCGGCGACGTAGATGCTGCCGCAGGCGAGGATCGCGTCATCGGAATCGGCGTACTTCATCGCCGCCTTGCAGGCCGCTTCGACGTCGTCGTGGACGTAGACCTCGTCGCAGCCGAGCGCACGTGCCGCCTTGGCGATGTCGGCACCCGGGACACCGCGAGGTGACGGGGCGGTGCAGGCGTGGACCACGTCGAACTCGTCGGCGCGCAGCGCCGCCAGCATCTCCCCTGGGTCGCGGAGCGTGCCGACGATCAGGATGCGGCGCCCTTCGGGCTGGAAGTCGTCGAAGAAGACGCTCGCGCAGACGTCGGCGCCCGGGGGGTTGTGTGCACCGTCGATGATCGTGAGTGGCTGGACGCCGAGCACCTCGAAGCGACCGGGCATCTCGACGTTGGCGAATCCCTCGTGCACCACGTCCTCGGCCAGCGGCGCTGCGAAGAACGTCTCGACCGCCGTCAGCGCCACGGCCGCGTTGTCGCCCTGGTGGGCGCCGTGGAGCGGCAGGAACACGTCGGAGTAGATCGTGGTCGGCGTGCGGAGATCGAGCGCCCGACCGCCGATCGCGAGCGAGTTGTCGACGGTCTCGAAGTCGTCACCACGCACCATCGTCGTGGCGCCACCCTCGTCACGGAAGATCTGGACCAGGTCGGGCTCCGTCTCACCGATGATCGCGGCGCTGCCCGGCTTGATGATGCCTGCCTTCTCACGAGCGATGTCGGTCGTCGTCGGTCCGGCGAACTCGGTGTGGTCGAGCGCGATGTTGGTCACGACGGCGACCTGGGCGTCGACGATGTTGGTGGCGTCCCAGCGGCCGAGCATCCCGACCTCGATCACGGCCACGTCGACCGCCACGTCGGCGAACCAGCGGAAGGCGGCCGCGGTGACGGCCTCGAAGTAGGTCGGGCGGACACCCGTGATCGCCTCCATGTCGGCGATCCCGGCGATGACCTCGGCGAACTCCTCGTCGCTGATCGGCTCGCCGTTGCGCTTGATCCGTTCGTTGACGCGCTCGAGATGCGGGCTGGTGTACGTGCCGACCGTCAGACCCTGGGCCATCAGCAGACGGCTGATGATCTGGACGGTCGATCCCTTGCCGTTCGTGCCGGTGACGTGGATCACCGGCTGCGCCAGGTGCGGGTCGCCCATCGCCGAGCTGAGCCGCGAGATCGGTTCGATCGACGGGCTGTCGACACGGCCGGTCTTGTCGTACGACGCGTGGTCGTCGAGGTACGCGAGGGCGGACTCGTAGTCCATGGGTGGCGCTCCCGGGTGGGTCAGCTGGCGGCGCGGCGCGGGCGGCTCGACGAGCTCTTGCGTGGCACCAGCGTGGGGTTGGTCTTGTCACGCACGGTGTCGGCGTCGATGACGACCTTGCTGACGTCGTCGCGGCCCGGCAGTTCGTACATGGTGTTGAGCAGCACCTCTTCGAGGATCGCCCGGAGGCCTCGCGCGCCGGTGCCGCGGAGGATCGCGAGATCGGCGACCGCTTCGAGTCCGTCGACGCTGAACTCGAGTTCGACGTCTTCGAACCCGAACACCTTCTGGTACTGCTTGACCAGGGCGTTCTTGGGCTCGGTGAGGATCTGCATGAGTGCCTCACGGTCGAGCGACCGGACGACGCCCACCATCGGCAGGCGCCCGATGAACTCGGGGATCATGCCGAACTTCACGAGGTCTTCGGGCAGCACCTGAGCGAACAGCTCTCCCGGATCACGGTCGGTCTTCGACTTGACGGTGGCGTTGAAGCCCACGCCCTGCTGACCGATGCGCTGCTCGATGATCTGTTCGAGTCCGGCGAAGGCACCACCGAGGATGAACAACACGTTCGTCGTGTCGATCGTGATGAACTCCTGGTGCGGGTGCTTCCGACCGCCTTGGGGCGGCACCGAGGCCTGGGTCCCCTCGAGGATCTTGAGGAGCGCCTGCTGCACACCCTCGCCCGACACGTCACGCGTGATCGACGGATTTTCGCTCTTGCGTGCGACCTTGTCGATCTCGTCGATGTAGACGATGCCGGTCTCGGCACGCTTGGTGTCGAAGTCGGCAGCCTGGATCAGCTTGAGCAGGATGTTCTCGACGTCTTCGCCGACGTAGCCCGCCTCGGTGAGCGCCGTCGCGTCGGCGACGGCGAACGGCACGTTGAGCATGCGGGCCAGCGTCTGGGCGAGGTGCGTCTTGCCGCAGCCGGTGGGGCCGAGCATGAGGATGTTGGACTTCTGCAGTTCGACGTCGTCGCGCCGGCCGATCCCGCTCTGCTGCTGATACTGGATGCGCCGGTAGTGGTTGTAGACCGACACGGCGAGGATCTTCTTCGCGTCGTCCTGGCCGACCACGTAGTCGTCGAGGAACGCCCGGATCTCGCGAGGATTGGGCAGCTGATCGAACGAGAGCTCGTCGGTGTCGGTGAGCTCCTCTTCGATGATCTCGTTGCAGAGATCGATGCACTCGTCGCAGATGTACACGCCGGGACCGGCGATCAGCTTCTTGACCTGCTTCTGCGACTTGCCGCAGAACGAGCACTTGAGCAGCTCGCCGGTGTCACCGAATTTCGCCATCCGTGCCGCTCCTTTCCGCGTGGGTTTCGTTCATGACGACGTCGTCACATCGGAACGACGTCTGGACCGTCGACCTTAGCGACCCGACACGCCGGGTCGCGGCAATCAACGAATGGCCGAGTTGACGTCGACCGTCTCGCGCGACGAGATGACCGAGTCGATGATGCCATACTCGAGCGCCGCGTCGGCTTCGAGCACGAAGTCGCGGTCGGTGTCGGCATGGATCTTCTCGATCGGCTGGCCGGTGTGGTTGGCCAGGATCTGCTCGAGCAGCTCACGCATCCGCAGGATTTCGTTGGCCGCCAACTCGAGGTCGGTGACCTGGCCGTAGCCGACCTGGCCGTACGGCTGGTGCAGCAGCACGCGGCTGTGCGGCAGCGCCAGACGCTTGCCCTTGGTGCCGGCGGCGAGCAGGACGGCGGCGGCCGAGGCGGCCTGGCCGAGGCAGATCGTCGCGATGTCGTTGCGGATGAACTGCATCGTGTCGTAGATGGCGAACAGCGCCGTGATGTCACCACCGGGGCTGTTGATGTAGATGTTGATGTCCTTCTCGGGGTTCTCGGACTCGAGGTGGACCAGCTGGGCGCAGAGCAGCGAGGCGATCTGGTCGTCGATCGGGGTCTGCAGGAAGATGATGTTGTCCTTCAGCAAGCGGCTGTACAGGTCGTACGCCCGCTCGCCTCGGCTCGTCGTCTCGACGACGTTCGGCACCAGGTAGTTCTGGGCCGTGAGCGTGTCGCGGAGTTCCATGGTCACTCGCTTTCGGTGTCGTCGACCTGATCCGACTCGTCGTGATCGTGGTCGTGATCGTCGTGATCGTCTTCGTCGTCGTCATGAGTATGGCCGAGCACGAGGTCACGATCGATCTCGTTGCCGTCGTGGTCGACCATCTCGACATGATGGAGGAGCCAGTCCATCGCCTTCGACTTGCGGATCTGGGCGACCAGCTCGGGGACGGCGTCGTTCTGTTCGTACGCCCGGCGGATCTCCTTCGCCTTCTGACCGAACTGCATCGCCATCCGGGCGTATTCCATCTCGATGTCGGCATCGGTGGCATCGAGGTTCTCGGCGACCGCGACCGCCCGGAGGGCCAGGTCGGACTTGACCGCTTGCTCGGCCTGGGGCCGGGTGCCCTCGAGCATCTGCTCGATGCCCTGACCGGTGGCCGACAGCCACGCCTCGGGATCGATGCCGTTCATCTGGAGCTGACGGAACATGTTCTGCAGCTGGCTCTGCATCTCGCTCTGGACCATCGACTCGGGTGCCTCGACGTCGACGAGCTTGACGAGCGCCTCGGTGAGCTGCCCCATGACCTGGCCGCGCACCGCACCGAGCTGGCTCTCGACGAGCCGCTCGCGGATCGAGTTCTCCCACTCCTCGACCGTCTCGAACTCGCCGGTGTTCTCCGACACCCACTCGTCGGTCGGCTCGGGGAGCTCGAGCGCCTGGATCGCCTTGACGGTGACGGTGAAGTCGGCCGCTTCCTCGGTGCCCTTGGGCGTCGTGGTGAAGGTGAGCGTGTCGCCCACCGATGCACCCTCGATGTGGCTGTCGAAATCGTCGGCGACCCACCCCTGGCCGAGCTCGTACGACCAGTCCTCGGTGTTGAGGCCCATGACCTCCTCGCCGTCGCGGGTCGCCGCGAGGTCGAGCGTCAAGTAGTCGCCCGACTGGGCGGGACGGTCGACGTCGGCGAGCGAGCCGTGCGCCTTCAGCTCGTCCTGCTTGGCCGACTCGATGTCGTCGTCGCTCGGCTGCGGCGAGTCGAGCTCGATGCGCAGGCCGGCGTACCCGGGGACCTCGATGACCGGGCGGATCTCGCACTCGGCCTCGAACTCGACGACGCCTTCCTCCTGGCCGCCGGTGATCGACACGTCGGGGGTCGCCACCAGGTCGACGTCGTGCTCGCGCACCGCCTTGCCGAGGTACTGCGGGATCGCGTCGCGCAGCGCCTGCTCACGGGCCGGACCGAGGCCGATGCGGGCCTCGAGCACTCGGCGCGGCACCTTGCCGTTCCGGAAGCCGGGCAGCTTCACCTCGTGGGCGATCGTCTTGAACGCCGCGTCGATGTCCTTGTCGAATTCGGCCTCGTCGACCTCGACGTAGACCTTGACCTTGTTCCCCTCGAGGGTTTCAACCGAAGATTTCACAGGTCGAAAACCCTACCGGCGCCCACCCCACCCCGGCTCGTTCCGACGGCACCGCCTGCTCGTACCGCTCGGAACGGGCCCGATCGCGCCTCGTTCGCTGCACCTTCGCGTCGCGAGAAGTGCATCGCGTGCCTCCGATCCGGCAGAATGGGGCCGTGCAGTTCTGGAAGCCACACTCCCTCGCCAAGCCTCACGACGGCCAGCTCGACCTGAAGCTGGGCGACAAGGTGCGTGCGACGACCGACCTGCCGTCCGCCGAACGACCGCTCGTCCCGGCGGGCACCACCGGCAAGGTCATCTTGGCCAACGGCTTCAACTGGATGCGGTACCGGGTGTTGTTCGACAACGGTGGTGAGCTCGGCGATCTCGATCACCGCCACCTCGAACCGATCGGGCGCACCGCGAAGCGTCTCGAGAAGAACGCAAAGCGGGCGGCGCGCAGCGGCTGACCCCCGGCGGTCGGGCGGAACGATGGATCTCGACGAGTTCCTCGCCGCCGAGGCCGCACTCGCCGAATGCGACCGTGCTCGGTCTCGGGCCACCGTGCTGCACGGCGAGCTGAGTGCCGAGCAACAGACCTGCCGGCAACTCCGACAGCGACTCGACGACGCTCGCCGCACCGGGAGCCGGTCGTCGAACTCGTTCGTCGCTCGACTGTTCGGCCGCCGCCCCGACCCGAGTGCTCCGCCGCCTGCGGAGGTCGCGGCGCTCACGGCCGAACTGTCCGCTCACGAGCGGGCGATGCACCGCCTGTCGACCGAGTTCGCCGAGGCACGTGACGTCGCCGCAGGCTACGACGCAGCACGCGCCCGCTTCGACGAGGCGATCGCCGCGCGGGCAGCGGCGATCGCGGACGGCGGCGACGACCGCGCCCGGCGCCTCGCCGCCCTCGACGACGAACTCGCCGCCGCGCGTCGCGTCCGCGACGATCTGCGAACGGTGATCACGTCGGCGCTGCGAGCCTCCGGCGCCCTCGACACCGCCGTCGAACGCCTCGGCACGGCCGCCGGGTGGTCGCTGCTCGATCTGGGCTCCGATCGCAGCGGCGGCTTCCGGCACGGCACCGCCCGCATGTTCGGTGACGTCGCCGGTCATGCCAAGCACGACGCGCTCGACGGCGCCGTGGTGCCGATCGCCGAGGCGCACGCGTCACTGTTGTCGCTGCGGTCCGAGCTCGCCGATCTCGGCGGCGGCGCCGCCGACCTCCATCACCCCAACGTCCGGATGCCGTCGAGCGCGCTCGGGACGTGGGACGTCTGGTTCGACAACACCTTCAGCGACCTGATGGTGCACGACCGCATCACGTCGTCGACCACCGAGCTCCGGCGCGCGGCGGCGAGCGTCGAAGCGCTCGTCGCCGAGCTGACGCCGGGCGCCGACGCCGCCGGCGCCCAGGTGGACGCGCTCGAAGCGCGCCGCCACGACCTGCTCCGTCGTTGACCGGGCGCCGGGTCAGCGCATGAGCGCGAGCAGTTGGTCGCTCGTCAGCGTGTTGGCGCCGTTCGCTCGGACGTCGCGCACGATCTCCTGGTCGTTGGTGACCACGACCACCTGCCGCGTCGGAGGCAGCCGGCCGACCTCGTCTCGGATCACGTCGTCGGCGATCACGCCCGCCGGGGAGTACACGACCCGCGCCACCCGGCGCTGGTCGGCAGCCGCACCGATCACGTCGGCTCCGTCGAACACCACGGTGATGTCGCTGCCGTACCGGCGGGCGAGGTTCTCGACGGCGTCGAGCAACACGACTCGCTGTCCGGCGAGATCGAGCTTCGGCCACGCCAGCTTGGCGACGTTGTAACCGTCGATCAGGACCGACGCACCCGAACGGAGCAGGTACTCCGCCGCTGCCTCGGAGTCGCCGAGGACGCCGCCCGGCATCGGCAGCGGTTTCCGGGCGACCGGGGTGGGCCTGCCGGCGGTCGGCGGAGCAGCGAGTGCCGCCAGCTGGGACGCCAGCGACTCGGCCTGGGCCGCGAGACGGGCCAGTTCGGACCGTTCCGCCGCCAGCGCCGCCCGGTCGGCGAGCACGTCGTCGCGCACCGACTCGGCGGTTCCTTGCGCCTCGACGGCCGCGCTGCGTTCGGCTTCGGCGTCGGCGAGCCGGGCGACGGCGGCCGCCTCGCGATCGCGGGCGTGCCGGGCCTCGTTCCGGGTGTCGATCAGTTCGCCGCGGATCTCGTCGAGTTCGTCACGGAGCTTCACCACGTCGGATCGGAGCCCCTCGATCACCTCGTCGCGATCGCTGACCGCGTGTTCCAACGTGACGAGCTCGGCTCGGGTCCGAGCGGCGACCTGCTCGGCGGCGGCGCGGCGTTTCTCGGCACGCTTCAGCGCCTTGGCAGCACTCGCCTCCTCGGCCGCGGCGTCGGCCTCGGCCGCGAGTCGGGTGACCTCGTCGACCCATCCGGCCGGTCGCTTCAGCCATGCTCGACCGAGGTCGTCGACGAGTTCGGGGACGGCGCCGCGTGCGATCTTCCTGCGGAACTCGTCGTCACCGTCGATCGCTCGTGCGAGCGACGCGAGCACCGACGAGGGCAACCGGTCGGTGTTGAAGTACCGCTTGAGAGGAGCCGGGTACGCGAGCGGCGGCTTGAACTTCTGCCCCTCCTGCGCCATCAGCACCGCGTACTCGACGGCGGAGCGCAGGTGGCGTGGTTCGACGACAGGGCGCTCCATCCGTTCACTGTACCGCTGCGCCCCGACCGCTCCCGGGACGGATCGTCGGCCGGACACGACGGACCGAACAAGCGTTCTTGACGCGAACACGCGTTCGTGCTTTGATCGGCCGCCATGATCGTGTTGGGAGATCGATGATGCCGCCGTCTCGGACGGTCGTCGGACAGCGCAGCTTCGACGACCTCGGGACCCCGTTGCACGAGGTCACGTTCTGCGTCCTCGACCTCGAGACGACCGGCGGCAGCCGCACCGACGACATGATCACCGAGATCGGCGCCGTCAAGGTGCGCGGCGGCGAGTGCCTCGGCACGTTCCACACCCTCGTCAACCCGGGCCGGGCGATCCCGCCCCAGATCACGGTGCTGACCGGCCTCACCGACGCCGTCGTCCGGACCGCTCCCCGGATCGAGACGGTGCTCGGCACGCTGCGCGACTTCCTCGGCGATTCGGTGTTCGTCGCCCACAACGCGTCGTTCGATCTCGGATTCGTCCGTGCGGCGTTCGAGCGCGACGGTCGCGGCGAGTACAAGCCGACCGTCGTCGACACGGCGGCCCTGGCGCGACGGATGCTGCGCGACGAGGTGCCGAACTGCAAGCTGTCGACGCTCGCGTCCCGGCTCCGACTCGACCACACCCCGACGCACCGCGCGCTCGACGACGCGCTTGCGACCACCGATCTCCTCCACCTCCTGCTCGAACGCGCTGCCGGACTCGGGGTGCTCGGGCTCGACGACCTCACGTCGATCGCGAAGCTGGCGGGGCACCCGCAGGCCCGCAAGCTGACGATGACGTCGTCACTCCCCCGCACGCCCGGCGTGTACATGTTCTGCGGCAACCGCGACGAGGTGCTCTACGTCGGCAAGGCCACCAATCTCCGTCAGCGGGTCCGCAGCTACTTCGGACGGGACGACCGGCGTCGCATCGGGCCGATGTTGCGCGAGATGCAGACGATCCGTCATCTCGAACTCCCCGACCCGCTGACGGCGGAG
>JBPEWX010000302.1:0-8396 GCA_052032235.1 Ilumatobacter sp.
AAGCGCTGGTGGAAGTTCGGCAGCTCGTCGGGGGTCGGGTAGTCGGGGAGTTCGGGCTCCTCCTCGGCATTGAGGTGGTAGAGGTTGCCGAAGAACTCGTCGAAGCCGTGCATCGTCGGCAAGTGCTCGTCGAGGTCGCCGAAGTGGTTCTTGCCGAACTGGCCGGTCGCGTACCCCTCGGCTTTGAGCGCCGTCGCGATGGTGGGGTCCTCGGCCTGGTAGCCGACCGCCGCGCCCGGCATGCCGACCTTGGTGAGACCGGTGCGATACGGGTTCTGGCCGCTGATGAAGGCGGCGCGGCCGGCGGTGCAGCTCTGCTCGCCGTAGTAGTCGGTGAAGCGGACGCCTTCCTCGGCGATGCGATCGATGTTCGGGGTTCGGTACCCCATCAGACCGTCGCTGTAGCAGCTCAGGTTGCTGATCCCGATGTCGTCACCCCAGATGATGAGGATGTTCGGCTTGTCGGCCATGGGACCTCCCGGTCTCGGATCGTCGAACGGCCGAAGTTAGCCGAGCCGTCGGCAGCCTGGGAAGCGGTCGCGGTGAAGAACGGGTGTGTTTCCGATGAACGGTCGCGAGCACGTCCGGTCCCGGGTGCGGGCGATCGACGAGTTACTCGGTGTCGGCCCGATCCGTGTTCCGTCGTGACGCCCACGGGGCACCGATCAGCACCACGGCGGCAGCGACGAGGATCATCAGTGCCACGGTCGAGTAGGCGAACAGCGTCTGGTCGAGGTCGTCGGTGAGTTCGGCGGTGATGTTGCCGACCGTCGCCCGGGCCCCGGGCGATTCGACGACGTCGGGGAGTCGGTCGCTGGCCTGGTTGCCGGCGACGCTGACGACGAGCGTCGTGGCGAACAGCCCGGCGACGAGGTAGCAGGCGGCGCGCCAGCGTTGGCGCGCCAGCCAGATCGAGAGCCCGACGAGGACGGCCCCGGCGACGAGCAGGATCCAGAACGCACGCTTCGCCAGGGTGAACACGTCACGGAGGGCCTGGACCTCGTTGCCGACCTCGTCCAGTCGTTCGCTCTCGAACACGACCGGGGTGCCGAAGTCGTCCGGCAGGTCGCGCCCGAACGCCTCCTCGAGTGCCGCCCGTTGTTCGTCGGGGTCGCCGCTGCGGTCCATCTCGGGGAGGTCGACGTCGCGGAACAGGCCGAACTCGCTCTGCAGGAGGCCGAGCACGCGGTTGGTGAGGGGGAGCAGGTTGATCGTGACCTCGCCGTCGCTGATGTCGACGCCGTCGATGCTGTTCTCGCCTTCCAGGACGGCGACCGCCGCCTCGTGCGAACGACCGGCGACGACGGCGACGCCACGGGCGACCTCGTCGGTGCGGATCAGTTCGGCGACACGGTCGTCGACACGTGAACGGACGCCTGCCAGCAAGAAATCGGCGGCCGGCACCAGCGGTTCGGGCAACACGTCGACGACGGCGTCCCGGATACCGATTCCGTCGGCGACCTCGGTGACGACCCGTCGCGCCAGGGCGTCGCTGATCTCTTCGTCCTGGACGAGTTCCTCGACGCGTTCCTCGAACCGTTCGGTGTCGGTGGCGGTCTGGACGGTCCAGAGACCGAGGATGCCACCGACGAGACACACGATGCCGGCGATACCGACGAGTGCCGTGCCGACGGATCGCAGACGACCCGGGGTGCTGTCGATCGTCGGGTCGGCCCTCGTCTCGGCCGTCGTGTCGGGTGGAGTGTCGGCGGTCGTGTCGTCGCTCATGTCGGTGTCCGTTCGTCGTCGGTTCGTCCGTGGTGGGACGTCGGTGTGACCGGCGGGAGCGGTCGGTTCTCGGATGATTCTCGCGGATCGTGCTGTTCTCGGCCTACGATCTGCGTGCTCGCAACCGTGCTCGCGATCCCAGGAGGCCGCATGCTCATTCTCGCCATCATCGCCGCCGGCATGTTCGTCGGCTGGATCGCCCAGATCATTCTCGGTGCCAACAGCCGGACGACCGACTGGGCGATGGCGCTGATCGCCGGTATCGCCGGTTCGTTCGTGGGCGGGTTGCTGTTCTCGCTGCTCGCCGGTGACGGCATCGAACTGCGCCCGACGGGTTTCATCGGCTCGCTGGTCGGTGCGCTCGTCGTGACGGCGGGCTGGCAGTACGCCCGACGCCGAGCCGCCTGAGCCGAAGGGCTCGGACGACCCGGGTCGGACAGCACGCGTTCGTCAGCCGAGGATCTTGGCCTTGAGGGCCGCGTACTCGGCGTCGTCGATCTTGCCGGCGTTGTGCAACGCGCTCGCCTTCTCGAGTTCGCTCGCGGCGCCACCGCCGGCGACGTCGCGCACGTAGGCGTCGAACGACTGCTTCGCCTCGACCTGCTCCTTGGCGCTGCGCTTGACCATGCCGTCGCCGCGGGCGATGACGTAGACGATCAGGGTGAGGAAGGTGAACAGCAGCAGGGCGATGAGCCATGCGGCCTTCCCCCAACCGCCCAACTCCTCGTCGCGGAAGATGTCGGTGATCACCGAGAACATCATCATCAGCACGGCGATGAACACGAACGAGACGAACACGATCCAGATCGCGTTCCAGAGAGAGAAAGCCAGCATCGGGGAACCTTTCGTCGTCGCCGGATCGGACGATCCGGGCGGCAAGGAAGTTACCCGACCTCGATGGCCGCGCCGGACCTCTCCGTCCCGAACGGGGACGAACCGCAGTGGGCGTCGCACTAGCGTGCGGGCATCGTGAGTCGACGCACCGAAGCCCCCGCCCCGCAGCGGCTCGAAGATCTCGAGCCTCCCGTCAGGCGCCGTCTGATCGCGAAGACGGCGCTCGTCGCCCTCGCGCTCGTCGCACTCGTCCTCGTCGTCTACTTCTCCGTCCCCTGGGACGGAGACCAGCTGGGCGACATCGTCGGACGTCTGGTGATCAGTCTGGGTGCCGTCGTCGTCGGTGTCGTGGTCTCGGTGCAGTTCGTGCTGCGAGCCGAGTACCCGATGCTGCGGGCGTACGAAGTGCTCGGTGCCGTGATCGCCATCGCGATCGCCGCGTTCGCATCGGCCTATGCGTACCTGTCGCACCTCGACGCCGACTCGTTCACCGAGACGCTGACCCGGACCGACGCGCTGTACTTCGCCATCACCACGTCGGCGACCGTCGGGTACGGCGACATCTCCCCGTCGAGCGAAGCGGCCCGCGTCATCGTGATGGTCCACATGATCATGAACGTCGTGGTGCTGGGCGTCGCGGCCCGGGCGCTCGTCTACGCCGCCCGCAAGCGGGTCGATCGGTTGTGACCGACCTCCGCCCGAGTTCGATCCTGCGCGAGATGCGCGAGATCGTGACGGAGACCTACGAGTCGTGGCGGAACGACCGGACGATCCGCCTCGGCGCCGGCTTGGCGTACTACGGCCTGTTCTCGCTCACGTCGGTGATCGCGGTGTCGCTGGGCCTGCTGCGCATCTTCGGTCGTTCCGCGACGGTCGAACAGGATCTCACCAATCGGATCGTCGAGGCCGCCGGACCCGACGCCGCCGGAGCGGTCACGTCGTTCTTCGACACGGTCGACGGTGACGCCGGCTCGTCGATCGGGCTGATCGGCGTCGGGTCGCTGCTCGTGACCGGATCGCTGTTCTTCCTGGCGCTCGAGGACGCCTTCCACCAGATCTGGGACGTCCCGGTTCGTGCCGGAATCCGCTCGTCGGTCCGTCGCCGGCTGATCTCGCTCGCGGTCCTGCTGGGTGCGGCGTCGACGATCGTGGTCGCGCTGGCCGTGCAGGCCGCAGCCGGTCTGCTGGAGCGGCTGGTACCGGGATCGGCGCCGGGGTTGCAGGCGCTGGCGTCCCTCTTCGCCAGCTTGATGAGCTGGGGCGTGCTCGTCGTCGCCCTCACGCTGCTCTTCAAGTACCTGCCGACGATCGGGGTCCGGTGGAGGCCGATCATCATCGCATCGCTCGTCACGAGCGCGTTCCTCGTGATCGGTACCGCGATGATCGGCTGGTATCTGCGAACGGTCGGGGCGTCGTCGGTCGGCGGCGTCGCCTCCACGCCCGTCGCCGTACTCCTCTGGATCTACTACGAGGCACAGATCCTGTTGGCCGGCGTGCAGCTGTCACGGGTGTTGGCGGAGTCACCGAACCGCTGGGTGTCCGGCTGATCACCCGATCCGGACGATTCGCACGTCCGGGCGGTCACGTACCGTGTGCCCCGTCCCCATGCAGTTCCTGACGCGCTACCCGATCGCCTCGCCGAAGCGGTGGTTCCGGCGCGACTCGCTGAAGGACGACGGCATGGCCGGGCTCGTGCTCGGTGTCGAGAGTGTCCCCGATGGGCTCGCGAGCGGTCTGCTCGCCGGCGTCAACCCGGTGTTCGGGCTCTACGGCTACCTGTACGGCATGGTGGGGGCCGCGCTGTTCACCAGCACGGCATTCATGGCGGTGCAGGCGACCGGCGCCATGTCGATCATCGTCGCCGACGTCGACCTCGCCGGGCGGGACGATCCCGCCCGATCACTGTTCACCCTCTCGATCGTCACCGGGGTCGTGATGATCCTCGCCGGTCTCCTCAAGCTCGGGGCGTTCCTCCGGTTCGTGTCGAACTCGGTCATGACCGGCTTCATCTCTGCGGTCGGCGTCAACATCATCCTCGGCCAGCTCGACAACTTCACCGGCTACGCGGCCGACGGCGGTGGCCGCATCGCCCGAGCATTCGATCTCGTCACCCATTTCTGGCGGGTCGACGTCGCGTCGGTCACCGTCGGTGTCGTGACGATCGTGTTGATCGTCGTCCTGCAGCGAACCTTGCTCGGTGCGCTCGGTCTCGTCGTGGCGGTCGGCGTCGGGTCGGTCGTGGCCGCGGTGTTCGCACTGTTCGGTCGTGAGGTGGCGCTCGTGGCCGACATCGCCGACGTGCCCCGGTCACTGCCGTTCATCACGATGCCCGTCGTCGGCGAGATGTTCGGGATGATCATCCCGGCGGCGTCGCTCGCGTTCGTGGGGCTGGTGCAAGGAGCGGGTGTGTCGGCCGGTTTCCCCAACCCCGACGGCAGCGAACCGGACGTGTCGCAGGACTTCGTCGGTCAGGGTGCCGGCAACATCGTCGCCGGGCTGTTCCAGGGGATGCCCGTCGGCGGCTCGATGTCGGCCAGTTCGCTCGTGGCCGGTGCGGGGGCGAAGACCCGGACGTCGCTGATCTTCGCGGGGATCACGATGGCGCTCGTCATCCTGCTGCTCGCCGACGTCGTCGCGTTCGTGGCGATGCCGTCGCTCGCCGCGCTGCTCATCGTCGTCGGGTTCGGCACGATCAAACCGAGCCGGGTGATGTCGGTCGCCCGAACCGGCACGGTGCCCTTGACGGTGATGTCGATCACGTTCGTCCTCACCCTCGTGATCCCGCTCCAGTACTCGGTGCTCGTGGGCGTCGGCATCTCGGTACTGCTGTTCGTCGTCGGTCAGTCGAGCCGACTCGTCACCAAGCGTCTCGTCCTCCACGACGACGGCCGCGTCGAACAGACCGATCCGCCGTCGGAACTGCCGGGCGGCGAGGTGACCGTGCTCCAGCCCTACGGCGCCTTGTTCTTCGCCACGGCGCAGACGCTGCGCGACCAGCTCCCCGACGTGGTGCCCGAATCGCGCCACGCTGTCGTGATCCTGCGCATCCGTGGCGCCGACGACGCCGGTGCGACCGTCATGGATCTGCTCCGCACCTACGCCGCCGACCTTCGAGAGGTCGACGGTCGCTTGGCGATCGTCACCGACAGCGAGCGCGTCGCGAGACAGATCCGGTCGGTCATCGACGCCGAGTTGATCGGCCCGCGCCGCATCTATCGCAGCACGACGTTCATCGGCGAGGCGTCCCGTCGCGCCCACGCCGATGCGATCACGTGGATCGAGGGACGAACGGCGGCCGACCGCGAGGAGCGCGACGATGGCTGATCACTCCGTGCGACGACTGGCGACGGCTGCGCTCCTCGGCGTCGTCGTGCTCGTCGGGGCCCCGGTCGGGGCCGAGGCGTCCGTGCCGGACGACTCGGTCGTGGCGACCGCGACGACCGGTCCGGTCGATTCGACGCTGCCGACGACCCCGTCGACGACGGCGCCGACCGATTCCACCGAGCCCGCCGGGGACGGCCTCGTCGGCGTCGACGGCACCGGCTCGCGTGACGCCACCACGATCACCTGGATCGGCATCGTGGCCGCGGTGGCCCTGATCGGTGTCGCCGCTTGGTGGATGCTCCGTCGCGTCGATCACGACGCTCACCCGCCACATCCCGGTGACGACTGGCCCACCGACTCCGAGGTCATCTGACCGACCCGCCGGTCACGTGCGGACGGTGACGGGTTGGCCGACGTGGGCCAACCAGCCTTTCAGCACCTTGTGGAGTTCGGGGGCCGAGTGGATGGTGTCGTCGGCCATCGGGAGTTCGACCGGGTGCATCACGAACGGGTGGGTCTGTGGCCCACCCAGGGCACCGTGCGAACCGACCTGGTGTTCGAACGCCGGCAACTCGTTGGTCTCCGGGTCGTACGCCGAGTTGATCATCAGGTCGGCGACGTGCTCGTAGGCGTCGACCTCGGTCACCTGCCGCACCGCACTCGGGCCGTACACGGCGAGCGGATCGTCACCCTCCACGGCCGCCGGATCGTCGGTCGCGCGGTCGAGGTAGCGACGACCACGTGGTCCGAGGACGACGGCGCCGTGTTCGGTCGATCGCACGAGCACGAACCCGATGCCGGGATGTGTCTGCAGCTCGGCGACCAGGTCGGGGTAGCGCTCTTCGATCTGTTCGAGGGTCCACCGGGCCTTGCCGGGCAGGTACACGAGCCCGATACCGCCCGAGCCGAGCACGGTGACCGAGCCGTCGGACAGTTCGTGGTCGTCGTCGCCGCGAGCCGAACGGAACCAGGCGGTCGACTCGGTCTTGCCGGCCTCGGAGTCGGGGTCGACGGCGGTGCTCCGTCCGGTCAGGCGCGCCACCATCGCCTCGAGGCTCTCGCCGTACTTGTGGGCGAACGGTTCACCCTGCGTCTGGCCGTGATCGGACAGCACCACGATGTGGTACGGCCGCGGCGCCCATCGGATCGCCCGCTCGATGCGGCCGATCTGCCGGTCGATGTCGCGCAGCACGCCGAGGGTGTCGGCGCGCTCGGTGCCCGAGTGGTGCGACACCTCGTCGTAGCCGAGCAGATCGACGTAGATCGACGCTCGTCCCTCGGCCATGTCGGCGAGGATGCCGTTCACACACACGTCGCGGCTGATCACGGTGGTGAACACCCGCAGGAGCGAGTCGACGATGCTGCGTTCGATGCGGGGCCGGACGTCGCGACGGCGCTGGTCGCGGGCAGCTCGGCGGTCGCGTGTGAAGTCGACCACGGCGGCGACGAGGCTGCGGACGGCGTTCGAGGGCCGGGCGAAGTAGCGGCCGTACCCGGCGCCGATGCGGCCCTCCTTGATGCGACCGGCGCCGCTCATCGTGAGGACGGCTCGCTCTGCGTCGCCGCTGAAGAGGTTGCCGTAGCTCGACCCGTTGTGGGCGAGCAGCCCGTTGCCGTCGCTGTGGCGTCGCTCGATCTCGGCGGCGGATGCAGGACGGTTCGAGACCATCAGCGTGCCGGTCGACCGTTCCACCCAGCGGAACGCGGGCATGCCGTCGTTCGAGCCGTGGAGGATGCCGCACTGGGAGACGCCCGTCTGGGACGACCACTGGGTCTCCCACGACGTCAACGCGTGGCTGCCCCGGGTGAGCCACGAGTGCAGCGTCGGCGCGTCACCCGAGGCCAAGGCTCGTCGCAGCACGACCTCGGCGACGCCGTCGACCTGGACGAAGACGATGCCGGGCACGTCGCTCGTCGTGGCGTGCTTGCGTCGTCGACGTGCACGGCGGGCCATGTGCTCGTCGAACCAGGCGTCGTCGTCGATCGCCATGAGGCGAGACACGAACGTCGTGACGATCGTGAGGCCGATCGTGATGACGAGCGCCGTCCAGAAGTTGTCGACGTGGGTGCCGGGGACGAGGTCGAGCGCGACACCGACGACGAAGGCATTGACGGCGATCGCCCCGATCCCGAGCGTCAGGACCGAGAGCGGGACCACGAGGAACGCCAGCGCCGGCCACACCAACGCGTTGAGCAGGCCGATGACCAGCCCGGCGACCAGCGCCGATGGTGCATCGTCGAGGCCGAAGCCGTCGAGGAGGGCCGCGAGGAGCCACAGCGCCAGCGCGTTGGAGAGGACGACCACGATGCTGCGCCCGATCGTTTGCCGCCAGCCGGGTCGAACGTCTTCGTCGCGCAGGAGGGAGGAGTGGTCGGGGCGTTCGGCCATAGAGACGGTCGAACACTACGACACCGTTCGGGGCCGGTGCGCCGGCGTCGGCGGATGGGTGCACCCGACGGCGCCGAACGTTCGTACACTGTGGCCGCCCCGGCGACGGGGTGAGCCCCAG
>JBPEWX010000303.1:0-1797 GCA_052032235.1 Ilumatobacter sp.
GGAGGTCGTCGCCGTTGATGCCGGCGTGCACGTGACATTCGCCCAGCCAGATGTGCATGTTGTCGCGCTTCAGCTGACGCTGGACGTGCGCGCCCAGGAACTGGTCGGGACCGAACAGCACCGTTCGGTCGGCCGGGATGCTCGCCACGACCTCGACGGCGTTCGACGACGTACAGCAGATGTCGGTCTCGGCCTTCACCGCCGCCGTCGTGTTGACGTAGCTGACGACCACCGGCGGCGGCTCCCCCTCGACGGTGTGCTCGGCCTTCCACGCCCGGAGCTGCTCGGCGGTGACGGTGTCGGCCAAGGAGCAGCCGGCATCGGCGTCGGGGATCAGGACCGTCTTGTCGGGGCTCAGGATCTTGGCGGTCTCGGCCATGAAGTGCACGCCACAGAAGACGATCGTCGACTGTTCGGCACTCGCTGCGAGTCGCGACAGGCCGAGCGAGTCGCCGGTGTGATGGGCGACGTCCTGGATCTCGGGGAGCTGGTAGTTGTGGGCGAGGATCACCGCGTCACGTTCGTCGGCCAGCGTGCGAACCTGTTCGACCCAATCGGAGGGCAACAGGTCGACGGTCGTTCCGGGGCTCGGCGTGGGGGGACTGCCGGTCATGTCGCCACCATACGGCGTCGTCGGTCGGTGACGGAGATCGCCCTACGATCGGCGGCATGACGTCGAGTCGGGCGCACGTCGCGCAGATCAACATCGGCACCATGGTCGCACCGACCGACGACCCTGCGGTTGCCGAGTTCATGGACAACCTCGATCGCGTCAACGCGATCGCCGACGAGGCCCCCGGCTTCGTCTGGCGGCTCCAAACCGACGAGGGCAACGCCACCGACATCCACGTGTTCCCGAACCCGCTCGAGCTCGTCAACATGAGTGTCTGGGAGACGGTCGACGACCTGAAGGCCTACGTCTACCGCACCGAGCACGTCGACTTCTTCCGCCGCCGAGCCGAGTGGTTCGAGGCCGACGCCAAACGGGTCGCCCTGTGGCACGTGGCAGTCGGCGACAACGCCGACCTCGACGACGCCGTCCGCCGGGTCGAGTTCGTCGAACGATCGGGGGTGACGCCGTACGCGTTCGGTTTCGGCCGGACGCCGGCGACGCTGCTGTTCGAGGAGACCGACCTCGACGACCCCGACACGCTGGCGTTGGTCGAGCGGTTGAACGAGGAGCTGGCCGCCGTCGCGACGGAGCCGGGCGAGAACCACTTCGCGCTGACGACCGCCGAGGTCACCGGTGATGCCGGCCGCATGATCCGAGCGCGACTCGACGGGCGACTCGTCGGGTGTGGCGCCGTGCGCCGGATCGAGCCGGCCGTCGGCGAACTCAAGCGGATGTTCGTCGATCCGTCCACTCGGGGGATGAAGATCGGGGCCGCCCTGCTCGACCAGTTGGAGTTGCGAGCCGTCCGACTCGGTCTCACCGAGCTCAAGCTCGAGACCGGGCCACGCCAGGTCGCGGCCCGATCGCTGTACGAACGCGCCGGCTACGAACGGTGCCCCGCGTGGGGCGAGTACCTCGACTCCCCCGCCACCAGCATGTGCTACGCCAAGTCGCTCTGATGCAACCGGGTCGGGTGTCGTACGGAATGGCGAGGCGCAGCCGAGACGTTTCGGGAGATCACCCGACCCGGGGCGGGTGGGCGCCGTCGTCGACGGAGTCGGGTGATCTCCGGAAACGTCGACTCCGTCGCCGTTCCCTGCGACACCCGACCCGTCGGCTACAGGAGGGCGGTGAGGTCGCGGGCGGCGGCGGCGACGCGGTCGCCGAACACCCGACCGGGTTGG
>JBPEWX010000304.1:0-1617 GCA_052032235.1 Ilumatobacter sp.
CCGACTGAGCGAACGACCGCACCGGGCACGGCGGCGTCATCGATGACGCCGCCGTGCCCGGTGCGGTCGTTCGCTCAGTCGGTCGGGATGACGCAGAGCGGGCTGGCCGGGTCGATGCCGAACTCACGGGCGACCTCGAGGGAGGCCAGGAGCTCGGCGCCGGTCATCCGGGGCGCATCGATCTCACGATGCTGCCGCTTCGCCTTGGCGGCGCCGTCGTCGAGTCGGAGAATCGTCAGACCGAGCGAGTGGTCGGCGACGTACACGACGTCCTCGTAGAAGTACGGCGCCCAGCTGACGCCCCCTTCGGGCCGGAAGTAGGCGATCTGGATCGGATCGGTCGGGTTCGACACGTCGAGGAACCGGGTGCCCTGGCCGTACCACGAGTAGGCGATGATGTCCCGGTCACGGTCGAAGTAGTGCGCCGAGCAGAACGGTCCTGCCGGGTTGGTGCCGGCCTCACCTGCGGGGCTCCACGTCGCCACCGTCTCGAGACGGAACGGCTCGTCCGGGGTCGACGACCAGCTCTCGCCGTCGAAGCTGCCGACCAGCGACGAGATGACGAACTGGCCGACACCGTCGCACGTCGACGACCCGAACGCTTCTTCGGTCGACATGATCAGCTGCCCGGGCTGGAACCCGTACTTGGCCGAACCGGGGATCGAGTCTCGACCGACCGGCCGGTCCGCGTTGTGCATGAACGCAGACGGGGCGTCGGCTTCGTCGACGCCGCCACCGCCGTACGGGATCGGGTCGAACGCCGTCGCCTCGCGGACCTCGTCGGTGAGCGGGTCGCGGTGAACACCCTCGGTGTAGTAGCCGCGCACGCCGCCGCTGCCGGACACCCAGGCGATGCCCTGGGCGTCGACCTGCACGTCGTGGGCGTACCCCGTGACGCCGTCCCTCCGGCCGGTGTCGATCGGGTCGGGTGAGGTGACGACGTTGTCGAGGTCACGGATGTCGGTCGCGAAGACCGGACGCCCGTACGGCCACTCCTCCGCCTGCTCGGGGTTCGACGCCGGGCCGCCGGTCCACAGATAGTCGCAGTCGTTGATGCACGTCGTGGTGTGCCCCGTCGGGATCTCGTGGAACAGCCGCATCTGGAGGTCGGTCGGGTCGGAGGCGTCGACGATGTACACGCCCGACACGGCCGCCACATCATTCGTGGATCCGTTGTAGGCGCGCGGATCGCGCGACAGGAACACGAGCTTGCGGTCCGGGTCGACGTCCATGTCCTCGTTCTGCCAGAACGTGCCCGACTCGTCGCCGGGGAGCTTCAGCTCGTCGCTCGTGATCTGGTCGAGGAAACGGGGCGACTCGGGGTCGGAGATGTCGAAGCTCTGCAGGCCGAAGCGTCCGACGATGTACAGCACGTCGTACGACTTGGATCCCTTGCCGTAGGTGAGGAAGTTGATCGCGGTCGCTTGCGCCGTGCTCGGGATGTTCCCGAGGAACTCGACGTTCTCGATCGATCCGGGCGGTGGCTCGAGCGCCTCGACCGGCAGGGCGGACGAGGCGAACGGCAATGAAACCGACGCAGCCAGTGCGATCGCGGCGGCGACTCGGGTGCGGTGGCGACGAGGTCGCCGTTGGGTGGGTGGCGGGTTCTTCATCCGG
>JBPEWX010000305.1:0-4083 GCA_052032235.1 Ilumatobacter sp.
ACGTCAGCGCTGTTCGGGGACGTCGACGGCGACGTCGTGCAGGAACTCGTCGACGACGCAGGTGGCGAGCACGGCGAAGGCGAGATCGTCGATGCGGGCGCAGGCGGCGTCCGACTCGGCCCGCACTCGGACAGCGCACAGACCGAGCCCGTCGTCGGGTCCGATCGTGACCGCGACCTCGTCGGCTGCGGGGCCGTCGAGTCGGACATCCGCGATGACGTCGAGCAGGCGATCGGCCGGCGTCGTCACCACGAACCAGCGCTCGCCCGCCGCCTGCGGGTGAGAACGCTGGTACAGGCCACCGCCGACGTGGACTGCTCCCGACACCAACTCGGCACGTTCGGCCGTCACGGCCAGTCGGGGCCCTGATTGGCTGCTCGTCAGTGCCGTGCGGAGGCGACACGGGTCGAGATCGGCTGCCAAGCAGGAGGCGGAGACGAGCAGCGACTCCCCGGTCGGCGCCACGATCCGGAACGAGATCCCGGGGATCGTGTGAGCGAGACAGGCGAGCTCGTAGACGGGCAGCGGCGTCGGGCCTGGGTTCTGCATGACGGCAGAACGTAGTTGTTAACGTTGCCTAACACAAGTTGGTGGGTGCATTTATTTCATCCGACACCGGCGAGGTCTTCGGCGATCCACTGCCGCTTGATGTCGCGCCAGCCCTCGTCGTCCTTGCCCCGCCGCCAGTAGGGCGAGATGGAGCAGCCGGCGCGGTCGACACCGCGCTCGGCGACCAGGAAGCGACGCACGGCACGCACCTCGGCGGCCTCGCCGTGGACGAAGATGTCGACGTCGCCGGCCCACTCGAGCGCAGCGATCTCGTCGACGAGGCGCTGTTCCGCCGACACATCATCCGATCGGTGGCACCAGCGGACATCGACGTCGGCCGCCGATTCGAGCACCAGTTCGTGGTCGGGTCCGTCGACCACACCGAGCACGACGACTCGGCGGCCGGCCGGCAGGACGTCGAGCGTGGCCGCGATCGCCGGGAGCGCGCTCTCGTCACCGACCAGGAGGTGCCAGTCGGCGTCGAGGTTCGGTCGGTACCCGCCGCTCGGCCCGACCATCTGGAGCCGGTCGCCGACCTCGGCGTTCTGGGCCCATCGGCCGGCGTACCCGACGTCGCCGTGGGCGACGAAGTCGATCGTGAGGTGCCGACGTTCCGGGTCCCAGGCCCGGATCGTGTAGCGACGACCTTTGGGCTTCAGTGCCGGGTCGAGACCGTCGACCTCGTCGGCCCCGAACGGCACCGAGTACGGCGCACCGTCGGGCACGAACAGCGCGTTCACGTATTGATCGGTGTGCACGGCCGGTTCGAAGCTGGCGAGTCCGTCACCGCCGAACACCACTCGCACCATGGACGGGGTCAACCGCTCGACCGACACGACGGTTCCGTACAGCTGGCTCATCACGTTCCTCCTGACCCGCGCATTGACAATCGCACAGGATCTCCTGATATGAATTGTCAGGCAAACCTAACAGTTTCGATCCGCGACCCCGCCCTCGACCCAGCTTCTTCGAACCCAGTGACCGTCACCATCGATCCCTCCACCGCGTCGTCGGTCGTGCCGGTCGCGGCTCGACGCGGTGTCGCGCGACGCACGATCGGCATGGCGCTGCTGATCGCGACCACCGTGATCGCTGTCCTCCTGTCACTCGCCGTCGGCGCCAAGCCGATCCCGCTCGGCCCGGTCGTCGAGGCACTCTTCTCCTCCGACCCGACCGACACCGATCACCTGGTCGTCCGCGAACTCCGGCTGCCGCGGACGATCGTCGGCCTGTTCGTCGGGAGTGCGCTCGGCGTCGCCGGCGCGTTGATGCAGGCGGTCACACGCAACCCGCTCGCCGACCCAGGGATCCTCGGCGTCAACGCCGGCGCATCGTTCGCCGTGGTGATCGGGATCTGGGCGTTCGGCACGTCTTCGGTCGACGATCTGGTGTGGTTCGCCCTCGTCGGCGCCGCGGTCACCTCGGTCGTCGTCTACGCCCTCGGATCGATCGGCCGCGGAGGCGCCACCCCGGTTCGTCTCGCCCTCGCCGGCGCCGCGCTGAGCGCCCTGCTGTTCGCACTCACTCGCGCCGTCACGCTCCTCGATACGGCGACGCTCGACCAGTTCCGGTTCTGGGCCGTCGGCTCGCTGTCGGGACGCGACGCCGACATCGCATGGAGCGTCGCTCCGTTCATCGTCGTCGGCCTGGTGATGGCGGTGGGCGTCAGCCGTTCCCTCAATGCGATCGGCCTGGGCGACGACGCGGCCGCTGCGCTCGGCGTCAAGGTGCATTTGACACGAGGCGTCAGCGGGATCGCGATCATGCTCCTGTGTGGCGCGGCCGTCGCCGCGGTCGGCCCGATCGGATTCGTCGGGCTGGTCCTGCCCCACGCCGCCCGCGCCCTCTTCGGTCCCGACCAGCGCTGGCTGGTCCCCGCGTGCGCCTTCGGTGGTGCAGCGTTCCTCCTCCTCTGCGACACGGCCGGGCGCGTGATCGCGCGACCGAGCGAGGTCCAGGTCGGCATCATGACCGCAGCCATCGGCGGCCCGGCCTTCGTGATCCTCGTGCGACGAATGCGGGCGGTCCGCCTGTGACCGCCGTCGTCGGCACGGCGCGGGTCGTGCGAGCGGGCTCGTTCTCGGTGCGCGTCGACGTGCGTTCCGCCACGGTCTGCACGCTGCTGCTGGCCGGCACCCTCGTCGTCGCGACGTGGTCGATCATGGTGGGCGACTTCCCGCTCTCGGTCCGGCAGGTGCTGTCGGCCGTGTTGGGCGACGGTGGCGACGACGCCGAGTTCATCGTGCAGACGCTGCGACTGCCGCGCGCCCTCACGGCGATCCTGGTGGGCGCAGCGCTCGGTATGTCGGGCGCCGTGTTCCAGTCGATCGCCCGCAACCCGCTCGGCTCGCCCGACATCGTCGGGTTCCAGCAAGGCGCGGCGTTCGGCGCCGTGCTCGTGATCGTCTCCTGGGGAGGTTCGAGCCTCGCCGTCGCCGGCGGCGCCGTTGCCGGTGGTGTCGTGACCGCCTTGCTCGTCTACGTCCTGGCCTGGAAGCGCGGCCTGTCGTCGTCGCGCCTCGTCCTGGTCGGGATCGGCATCGGCTTCACGGCAGCGGCCGGCGTCGACTACCTCATCACCCGGGCCGACATCTACGACGTCCAGCGCGCCGCCGTCTGGCTGACCGGGTCGCTGAACGGACGCAGCTGGGACCACGTCCGCACCGTCGGCCTGGCACTGCTCGTGCTGGCTCCTCTCGTCATCGTCGGCCAGCGTTCGCTCGACCGACTCGATCTCGGCGACGACACCGCTGCCGCACTCGGCGTCCGGGTCAACCGGGCGAAGCTCGGACTGATCGTCCTGGCGGTGGGGCTGTCCGCGCTCGCCGTCGCCGCTGCCGGTCCGATCGCCTTCATCGCCTTCGTCGCCGGCCCGATCGCGCGACGCATGGTCAACTCGCCGAACGCCTGTGTCGTTCCGGCGGCATTCGTCGGGGCGTTCGTGCTCACCACAGCCGACCTCGTCGCCCGGCGCGTGTTGGCGCCCACCGAACTCCCGGTCGGCGTGATGACCGCCATCATCGGCGCGCCGTACTTGCTGTGGCTCCTCACCCGACGCGCCAGGACCGGTGCGCTGTGATCCGCCGACGACTCGCACCACTGGCGTTGGCACTCGCTGCGTGATCACCGCATGCGGGGGCGACGACGCCACATCCACCTCCACATCGACGACGCCGGTGAGCCCGACGACAACGACGACCGCCATCGAGACAACGCCGCCTCCGACGACCCAGCCCCCGACCAGTCCTCCCGCCGGACGAACCGTCGTCGACGCTCGGGGCGAGTCCGTCACGATCCTCTCGACCGAGCGGATCATCCCGCTCGACGGCGACGTGGCCGAGATCGTGTTCGCGCTCGGACTCGGCGACCAGGTCGTGGCAACCGACCTGTCGGCCACGTATCCGCCGGAAGCCGATGCACTGCCACAGATCGGCTACCAACGATCGCTCAACGCAGAGCCGATCGCCGCGTTCGAGCCGACCCTGCTGCTCGGCACCGACATCGCCGGCCCGCCGGAGGTGCTCGACGACCTCG
>JBPEWX010000306.1:0-2372 GCA_052032235.1 Ilumatobacter sp.
GAACCCGAACCGACGGCCCATCGGTTGGGCGGTGGGGGTCGCGCGCCGGATCGGGGTCCGGCCTCATCCGGCGGTGTGCCGCGGATGAGCCGGGGTGAACAGCCTGTTCTACAGTGGCGCGCATGAGCGAGGGGAACCAGCAGTCGATCGAAGCGTTGTCAGCGGAGCACCGGATGTTCCCGCCGCCGGCCGAGTTCGCGGCGAACGCGCTGACGAACGACCGGACTCTGTTCGACGAGGCCGAGGCAGACCACGAGGGGTTCTGGGCGCGGCAGGCGTCGGAGCTCGTCGAGTGGTCCCGGCCGTGGGACACGGTGCTCGAATGGGACCTGCCGTACTCGAAGTGGTTCCTCGGTGGGCAGCTCAACGTCTCGGCCAACTGCCTCGACCGTCACGTCGCAGCCGGGAACGGCGACAAGATCGCCATCCACTGGGAGGGTGAACCGGGCGACTCGCGCGACATCACCTACGCCGAGATGCTCGACGAGGTGTCGAAGTTCGCGAACGTACTCACCGGGCTCGGCGTCGAGAAGGGCGATCGCGTCATGGTCTACATGCCGATGATCCCCGAAGCGGCCGTCGCGATGCTGGCGTGCGCCCGGATCGGCGCGCCGCACTCGGTGGTGTTCGGCGGGTTCTCCGCCCAGTCGCTCGCCGACCGGATCGACGACGCCGATGCGAAGGTCGTCATCACCGCCGACGGCGGTCACCGCCGCGGGTCGGTCTTCCCGCTCAAGCCGGCCGCCGACGAAGCGGTCGAGAAGACGTCGACGATCGAGCACGTCGTCGTCGTCAAGCGCGGCGGGAACGAGGTCGACATGGTCGACGGCCGCGACCACTGGTACCACGAGTTGATGGACGGCGCGTCGGCCGACTGCCCGCCCGTGCCGCACGACAGCGAAGACCTCTTGTTCCTGCTCTACACCTCCGGCACCACCGGCAAGCCGAAGGGCATCATGCACACGATGGGTGGTTACCTCACCCACACCACGTACACCCACAAGTACGTCTTCGACCTGCACCCAGAGACCGACGTCTTCTGGTGCACCGCCGACGTCGGCTGGATCACCGGCCACAGCTACATCGTCTACGGGCCGATGTCGAACGGCTGCACCCAGGTGATGTACGAGGGCGTCCCGAACTACCCCGAGAACGACCGCTTCTGGGAGATCGTCGCCAAGTACGGGGTCACGAAGTTCTACACCGCCCCGACCGCCATCCGAACCTTCATGAAGTGGGGAGCGGAGGAGCCGGCCAAGCACGACCTGTCGTCGTTGCAGCTGCTCGGCACGGTCGGCGAGCCGATCAACCCCGAGGCGTGGATGTGGTACCACGAACACATCGGTGGCGGCCGCTGTCCGATCGTCGACACCTGGTGGCAGACCGAGACCGGCGGCATCATGATCAGCCCGCTGCCCGGCGTCACGACCACCAAGCCGGGTTCGGCGACGCACCCGCTGCCCGGTGTCGTGGCCGAACTCGTCGACGACGACGCCGATCACGTCGAGACCGGCGGCGGCTACCTGACCCTCACCAAGCCGTGGCCCGGCATGCTGCGCGGCATCTGGGGCGACCCACAGCGCTACGTCGACACGTATTGGGGACGCTTCGACGACCGCTACTTCGCGGGCGACGGCGCCAAGATCGACGACGACGGGTACCTGTGGGTGCTCGGGCGTGTCGACGACGTCATGAACGTGTCCGGGCACCGCATCTCCACGGCCGAGGTCGAGTCGGCGCTCGTCTCGCACCCGTCGGTCGCCGAGGCCGCCGTCGTCGGCGCCACCGACGCGACGACCGGCCAGGCGGTGATGGCGTACGTGATCCTGCGGAGCGGCGCCGCCGAGGTGACCCCGGAGGAACTCCGCACCCACGTGGCCGGCGAGATCGGCGCGATCGCGAAGCCGAAGGCGATCTTCATCACCCCGGATCTCCCGAAGACCCGATCGGGCAAGATCATGCGGCGTCTCCTTCGCGACGTCGCCGAAGGCCGTAATCTGGGTGACACGACCACCCTCGCCGACGCGTCCGTGGTCGACGAGTTGCAGCGCAGGGCCAACGAGGCGCCCTCCGACGAATGACCCACCCATGACCGAACCCGGCTCACCGACCTCCCCCGACGACGACGGCGACGATTCGTCGTCCGAACTCGGCAAGGCGCTGGGCCGGCTCAAGCGGGACGGCGCCGATGCCGATGATCCTGCTGTGAGCAACGATGCACGCACGCGCATGAGCTGGAGTTCGGTGACCGACGCCGACGGCCAGCCCCCGACCGAGGCGCCCCCGGCCGCCCCGGCCACGCCGCCGAAGTCGTCGTTCCAGTTCGATCTCGGTAGTGCCTTGGCCAAGTTCGGCGACCCGGCGCCGACGAA
>JBPEWX010000307.1:0-1749 GCA_052032235.1 Ilumatobacter sp.
CCCACTACGAAGCCGACCCGACGCGAGCGATCGCCGACGTCGTCGTCGACGGCACCGTGCCGGTCGTCGACGGCGAGTTCTCGGTGATCGAGTTGCCGCGCTGACCTAGCGACGCCAGAACACGTGGTGGACGACGCCGCTGGGGCTGGCCGTGGTCTCGTGGTGGAACCGGTCGTCCAGCTCGTCGGGCGAGTGCCAGAGTCGCTCACCCCGCCCGAGCTCGACCGGAACGACGGCAACGTGCACGGTGTCGACGAGGTCGGCGTCCAGGAACTGTCGAACGGTCGCGACCCCACCACCGAGGCGGACGTCCTTGCCGTCCGCAGCTGCGCGGGCCTGCTGCAGCGCCTCGGCAGGAGTGGCGTCGATGAAGTGGAACGTCGTGTCGTCGAGCCTGAAGCTCGGACGGGGATGGTGCGTGAGCACGAACACGGGCGTGTGGAACGGCGGTGAGTCACCCCACCAGCCGGTCCAGTCGTGGTTCGCCCACGGTCCGCGCTGCGGGCCGAACTTGTTCCGGCCCATGATCTCGGCTCCGATGCCGTGGTGGAAGTCGCGAACGAAGTAGTCGTCGATGCCGCGGGTGCCGCCCGGTTCGGTGCGTCCTGGCCAGCTGGCGGTGGGAATCGCCCAGGCAGCGAGTGCGGTCGGGTCGGCGTGACCGAACGGTCGATCGATGCTCTGTCCCTCGCCCGAGCCGAACCCGTCGGTCGACAGCATGAAGTTCTGCACCCGCAGCAGTTGTCCCATTCCGTGATTCTTGCCCAACCGCGACTGGTCCGCGTCTGCCGCTTCGTCGACGGCGAGTGCTCGCTCGTCAGGGGCGGATGAGGGCGCTGAGCATCGCCTGGAACTTGGCTTGGGTCTCGGCGAGTTCGCTCAGCGGATCGCTGTCGGCGACGATGCCGCCGCCGGCGACGAGGCGGGCCGACCGTCGATCGTCGGACAGCTCGGCGCAGCGCAGCGACACGGCCCAGCGGCCGTCGCCGTTGGCGTCGCACCAGCCGACGGTGCCGCCGTACACGCCACGCTCGAAACCCTCGACCCGTTCGATGAGGTCGATCGCGGCCTCCCTCGGGTGCCCGCCGACTGCGGGCGTCGGCTGGAGCGCACGCACCAGCTCGATCACGGTGGCGTGCGGCTTCGACAACATGCCTTCGGCGCGTGAGCCGAGGTGCTGCACGTTGGCGACCTTGACGATCTCGGGCTCGGGCGCCCAGTCGAGGTAGCTGCAGAACGGGAGCAGGGTGTCGCGCACCATCTCGATCGCGGCGGCGTGCTCGATCCGGTTCTTCTCGCTGGCGTGCAACTCGGCGGCCAGCTTCGCGTCGAGTTCATCGTCGCCGGTGGTACGTGTGGTGCCGGCGAGCGGGAACGAGCTGACGACGCCACCGTCGACCGCGACGAGCAGCTCGGGCGACGCCCCGATGAACCCGTCGATCGAGAACCGGTGGCTCGAACCGAACGTCGCCTTCAACCGTCGCAGAACGGTGTGCACGTCGATCGGTCGATCGGCACGAACCTCGATCGGGCGGGCGATGACGGCCTTCTGCAGCGTGCCGGCGCGTACGGCGTCGCGAGCAGCGGCGACGGCGGCGAGATATCGGTCGGTGTCGACGAGCGGCTCGATCGTCCAGCTCGCCGACGTCGGCTCGGGCTCGACCTCGGGCAGGAGCGGCCCGGCATCCCGAACGTCGCCGTCGTCGTCGTCGATCTCGGTGATCCATTGGCGGCCGTCGGCGTCCTTGC
>JBPEWX010000308.1:0-1594 GCA_052032235.1 Ilumatobacter sp.
GTGATCCGTCGGTAGCGTGGGACGACGTGACGCTCACCTATCTCGACCATGCGGCCTCGACGCCGATGCGCGAGCGTGCCGTCGCGGCGATGATGCCCTACTTCAGCGGCACGTACGCCAATCCGAGTGGTTCGCACCGGTTCGCCCGCGAGGCCCGCCGCGCCATCGACGAGGCCCGCGACGACGTGGCCGGCGTGCTCGGCGTCGCCCCGGGCTCGGTGATCTTCACGAGTTGCGGGACCGAAGCCGACAACACCGTGCTGGCCGGGGTGCGCGGCCGGGCGATCTGTTCGGCAGCCGAACACCACGCGGTGCTGCATCCGGTCGAGGAACGACCCGACGGGGTCGTCGTCGGCACCGACTCGACCGGTCACATCGATCTCGATCGGCTCGCCGAGGCCTGCGCCGCGCCGGACGTCGGCGTGGTGAGCGTCATGGCGGTCAACAACGAGGTGGGCACGATCACCGACCTGGCTGCCGTCGCCACCGTCGTCCGACGCGAAGCGCCCGCCGCCGTGCTGCACACCGATGCCGTCCAGGCGCCGTGCTGGCTCGACCTGCGCTCGATCGCCCCGCTCGTCGACGCGATGTCGTTCAGCGCGCACAAGTTCGGCGGTCCGAAGGGCGTCGGTGTGCTGACGTTGGCACCCGGCGTGACCGTCGACCCGTTGATCGTCGGCGGCGGACAGGAGCGCGAGCGCCGCAGTGGCACCCACAACGTCGCGGGCATCGTCGGGCTCTCCGCCGCGCTCGTCGAGACCGACGAGTCGCGTGTCGACGAGCAGGTGCGGCTGGCGGCGCTGCGCGATCGGCTCGTCGACGAGATCGTCGGAGCGGTCGACGGCGTGGTCGAGACCGTTCCACGCGACCGCAAGGTCGCCGGGTCGGCCCACGTGTGCATCGAGGGCGTCGAGAACGAGGCGCTGCTGTACCTCCTCGACGAGGCGGACGTCTGCGCCAGCGCCGCTTCCGCGTGTGCGAGCGGTGCCATGGAACCGTCCCACGTGCTCGCTGCGATGGGCGTCGATCGATCGCTGGCGCTCGGAGCGTTGCGGCTGACGCTCGGCCACACCACGACCGACGCCGACGTCGACCGGGCGACCGAGGTCGTCGTCGACGCCGTCCGTCGCCTCCGGAAGGCGACGTCGTGAAGGTGCTGCTCGCCATGAGCGGCGGCGTCGACTCGTCGGTCGCCGGCGCACTCCTGCTCGACGCCGGCCACGACGTCGTCGGGGTGACGATGAAGCTGTGGGGCGGCGACAGCGACACCGGATGCTGCTCGGTCAGCGACGTCGACGACGCGCGACGGGTCGCACAACAGCTCGACATCGATCATCTCGTGTTCAACTTCGGCGACGACTTCGACCGTCACGTCGTCGATCCGTACGTACGAGATCACGCCCTCGGTGTGACGCCGAACCCGTGCATCGAATGCAACCGGCACGTGAAGTTCGACCGGCTCCTCAAGCGGGCCGATCAGCTCGGTTTCGACGCCGTGGCCACCGGCCACCACGCCCGGATCGGCCGCACGGCCGACGGGCGGTTCACCCTCGAGCGGGGCGCCGACAGCGCCAAGGATCAGAGCTACGTCGTC
>JBPEWX010000309.1:0-3013 GCA_052032235.1 Ilumatobacter sp.
ACGTCGCCGTGGCGCATCGTGTGGGAGCAGATCTCGGCGGTGATGGTGCTGATCCTGATCGGTGCCGCTCTGCTCTCGCTCGCGCTCGGCAAGTACCTGGAAGCGGGAGCGATCGGCGCGATCGTGGTCCTGTTCACCGTGCTCGGGTTCGTGCAGGAGTACCGGGCCGAGCAGGCGATCGCAGCACTGCGCCGGATGACGGTGCCGATCGTGCGGGTCGTGCGCGCCGGCACGCAACGTGAGGTGGCGTCGATCGATCTGGTGCCCGGAGACGTCGTGTTGTTGGAGGCGGGGAGCGTGGTGCCGGCCGACCTCCGATTGGTCGAGGTCGCGAACCTGCGCGTGCAGGAGGCAGCACTGACCGGCGAGTCGGAGGCCGTCGACAAGCGAACGGAACCGGGCGACCGGGACGACGTGCCGCTCGGTGATCGACGGTCGATGGCCTACTCGGGGACGCAGGTCACCGCCGGACGCGGCGCCGGCGTGGTCGTGGCAACCGGCATGGCGACCGAGCTCGGCAACATCGCGTCGCTGCTGCAGGACGTCGCACCCGAGCGCACGCCGTTGCAGGACCGCCTCGACCGGGTCGGCAAGCAGTTGGCCCTGGCCGGCCTGCTCGTGGCGGCGCTGGTGGTCGCGATGGGCGCGGCGGCAGGCGAGTCGGTGACCGATCTCGTGCTGACGGCGATCAGCGTCGCGGTCGCCGTGATCCCCGAAGGCCTCCCGGCGGTCGTGACGTTCACCTTGGCCGTCGGTGCGCAGCGGATGCTGCGTCGTGAGGCGTTGATCCGGAAGCTGCCGGCGGTCGAGACCTTGGGGTCGGTGACCGTGATCTGCTCCGACAAGACCGGCACGCTGACCCAGAACCAGATGACCGTGACGGTCGTCGACGTCGGCGGGCACCGCGTCGCGATGGCCGACGTCACTCCCGACACGTCGACCCTGCCGCAGGGCGCCGACTCGGCGGTACTCGTCACGTTGGTGGCCGGATCGCTGTGCAACGACACGTCGATCGACCGGGACGCGTTCGGGAATCCGGTGCTGTTGGGCGATCCGACCGAAACGGCGTTCGTCGACGCGGCGCTCGCGCTCGGCATCGACGTCGCCGAGATCCGGCGGCGTTCACCTCGCATCGCCGAGCACCCGTTCGACTCGGAGCGCAAGCGGATGAGCACGATGCACGACCCGCTCTCGAACACGATCCCTGAACTGGCCGGACTGCCGCAGGACGCTCCGCTCGTGCTGCTGAAGGGGTCGGTCGACGGGTTGCTCGAGCGGTCGGGCCACGCACTCGACGGCGGGCGGGTCGTCGACCTCGACGACGTCGTGCGCGGTCGGATCGTCGAGGCGAACGATCGGCTCGCCGACGAGGGGATGCGCGTACTCGGCGTCGCCTACCGGCGGTTGCCCGCCGACATCGAGGCGAGTGCCGACGTCGACCTGATCGAGCACGACCTCGTGTTCGTCGGCTTGGTCGGCATGATCGACCCGCCGCGCCACGAGGTGCGTGATGCTGTCGCGACGTGTCGTGCGGCGGGAATCCGCCCGGTGATGATCACAGGTGATCATCCGTTGACGGCACGGGCGATCGCTCGTGACCTCGGCATCAGCGATGGCACGCGTGCCGTCACGGGCGCGGAACTCGATCGGCTCGACGCCGACGAGTTCGCGTCGGTCGTCGCCGATGTGCCGGTGTTCGCACGGGTGTCACCGGAACACAAGCTGCGGATCGTCGAGCAACTGCAATCGCAGGGCCACGTCGTCGCGATGACCGGCGACGGTGTGAACGACGCCCCGGCGCTGAAGCGTGCCGACATCGGCGTGGCGATGGGGATCACCGGCACCGACGTCTCGAAGGAGGCGGCCGAGATGGTGCTGCGCGACGACAACTTCGCGACGATCGTCGCAGCCGTCGAGGAAGGACGGGTGATCTACGACAACCTGCGACGCTTCGTCGCGTTCGCGGTCGCCGGCAACCTCGGCAAGATCATCGTGATGGTCGGCTGGCCGGTGCCGTTCCTGCTCGCCGGCGGTGAGTTCGAGACGGCGATCGCCCTGCTGCCGCTGCAGCTGTTGTGGCTGAACCTGATGACCGACGGTCTGCTCGGCTTCGCGATGGGGGTCGAGCCGGCGGCGCCGGGCGTCATGCAACGGCCGCCGCATCGTCCGGGGGCGAGCCTGTGGTCGGGCGGCGCCGGGTGGCGCACGGCGTGGATCGGTTCGGTGATCGGTGTCGCCTCGCTCGCCGTCGGCTTCGCGTATCACGCTGCCGATCGGTCCGAATGGCAGACGATGATGTTCAGCACCCTGGCCTTCATGCAGATCTTCCAGGCGATCGGTGCTCGGTCGGAGCGTGAGTCGTTGCGGGCGATCGGCCTGACCTCGAACCGGGTCATGGTCGGCATCGTCGGGGCGGTCACCGCCCTCCAGCTCGCTGCGATCTACACCCCGCTCCGCACCTTCCTCGATCTCGAGCCGCTCCCGGTGCTCGACCTCGCGGTGCCGGTCGGCCTCGGCGCTGCGCTGCTGATCGCCATCGAGACCACGAAGCGGTTCACCCGCCGCGACCACCCGCCGGTGGCGGGCTGATCAGCCCTTGCGGAGGCGCTTCAGTTCGTCCTTCTCGCGGAGGCGCTTGCGGCGTCGGTGACGCCACGCCCAGCCGATCGACTCGGTGACGACGACCGTGGCACCGATCGCGATCAGGAGCAGGAGGACGAGCGGCAGCGTGCCGTCCATCCAGAGGAAGTTGATCTCGACCTCCTGCGTGTTCTGCGCGGCGGCGATGACGGCGAGGGCGACGATCAGGACCACCGCCCCGCCGGCCCACATCACCCCGGTGCCGCGGTAGTCACGCACCGGTTCCGAGTCGGTTCGGGTGGTGGGCGTGGTGTCGGTCTGCATGTCGTCCGGCGCTCGCATGCCCGTACATACCCGTTTCCCTCCCTGCGGACACCCCGACGAACGGTGTCGGATCCGTTGCGTCGTCAGGTGCAGTGACCCCGGCGGGCAT
>JBPEWX010000031.1:0-4491 GCA_052032235.1 Ilumatobacter sp.
GCGACTCGCAACGGCCGAGGTGTCGCAGGTCGCCAGACGCCGTTGCGACCGACAACGCGCCGAGGTCGCCGTCGACGCGGAGATCGGCCGACGCCGACTTGAACTGGACCCGAGTGCCGCGGGGCACCTCGACCGACACGCGACCCGCCCGCCGCCCGCGCCGCCCGGCAGGAGTGACGATGACGGCATCGCCGACGTTCGAGACGTCCCAGCGGTCGGGCTGGTCGACGACGACGACGACGCGTCCGGGCTCGCCGACGACGAGCTCGACCGCGCTCGAATGGGTTCGCACGTCGAGCGACGCCCGGTCGCCGACCGTGAACTCGTACCGCTCGCTCAACGAACCACCTCGCGGCTCACAGATCGAACTCCTCGGTGACGGTCCCGCCCGTCGAGCCCTGGCGACGTGCATTGCGCGACAGCGCCTCGACGACCCATGTGTTGACCGACTCGCCGTCGGTGTTCGCAAAGCGTTCGATCGTCGATTTCAGGGTGGGCGGGAGGCGCAGGGTGATGCGGGCGTCGAAGTCTTCGTCCTCGTCCGTCGGATCGGCGGGCGAGGTGGCGTCGACGACTCGGAGCTCCAGGTCGCGTCCGCTCAGCACCACGTCGACCGACTGATCGGCGAGTTGTGCGCCGATCTCGCCGGCCGCCTGCTGGGCGAGTTCGATCGCCGCCTGGCGCAGCGCCGGCTCGAGGGCGTCGGCGAGCCGTTCTGCTGCCGGCTCGAGGTCGGGGTCGTCGCTGATCGAGACGCTGGCGTCGATCGCGGCCCGGAGCGAGTTGATGACGGGATCGAGGTGCATGTCGGGTCTCAGCAGTCGTTCGCCGGACGTGAACGTCGGGCGGGGGTGGTCGCTTCCGGATGGATGCGCCGGCCGGCACGACGGTACCGGATGCGCTCGCCGTGGACGGCGTCGATGTAGTCGGGGTAGAGGAACGGGTGCATGACATCTCCTTGACATCGTGATGATGTCATCATGATGTCACCACGATGTCATCGTGTCAACCCTCCCGAGGGAACAGGGACGAAAGCCCTGGTCGACGAGGCCCCCGCCGAACCACAATGAAGACGTGCGAAGCGAACCGATCTCCACCGTGATGACGACCGACCTCGTGTCGATCGACCTCGATCAGCCCTTGTCGGAGGCGTACCACGCACTCCAGGGCGCGCCGTTCGAGCACATCCCGGTGCTCGACGTCGATCGCCCCGTCGGAATGCTGTCGTCGACCGACATCCTCCGCCTCGTCTACGACGTCGAGGGCGCGAGCGACAAGATGCTCACGAGCATGCTCGACCACCAGTTCAACATCGAGGACGCGATGTCGTCCGAGCTGGTCACGCTCACCACCGACGCCACCGTGCACGACGCGGCCGAGGTGTTGGCCGAGGGCAAGACCCACTCGATCCTGGTGCTGGCCGACGGCAAGCTCACCGGCATCGTCACGACGACCGACCTGGTCCGCTACCTCCGCGACCTCTGAGCACGAACGCCCGCCGGCGCCGGGTCAGGCGTCGTCGGGGCGGATGGCAGCGCTGATCTCGCCGACCACGTCGGCCTCGACCATCTCGCGCGCCACCTGGATGGCGTTGACGATCGCACGCTCGCTCGACGAGCCGTGCGAGATGATGCAGACGCCGTCGACGCCGAGCAGCATCGCCCCACCGTACGCCTCGGGGTCGAGCGTCTCGTAGAGCGGCAGCAGCGCCGGCATGAGCGCGTCGGCGTGCTCCTTGTACTCCGGCTTCGAGGTGAACGCGTTCAGGAGCGCCGCGACGACGGCCTTCATGCCGCCCTCGAGCGTCTTGAGCACGACGTTGCCGGTGAAGCCGTCGGTGACGATGACGTCGGCGGTGTCGCTCATGACGTCTCGGCCCTCGACGTTGCCGATGAAGTTCAGGTCGTCGCCGGCAGCAGCCTCGAGCAGCGCATACGTCTCCTTGCGGAGCGAGTCGCCCTTGCCGGGCTCTTCACCGATCGACAGCAGACCGACCTTCGGCGATTCGACACCGAAACGGTGATGGGAGAACACCGCACCCATCTGGGCGAACTGCACGAGCCAGTCGGCCTGCACTTCGGCGTTGGCGCCGGCGTCGAGCAGCACGGTGGGCTGCCCGCCGGGGAACGGGATGATCGTCGCGATGGCGGGACGGTTGACGCCCTTCACCCGCCCCATGCGGAGCAGGGCCGACGCCATCGTCGCTCCGGTGTTGCCGGCGGACACCATCGCGGACGCCTTGCCGTCGCGGACCGCCTCCGCGGCGCGCACGAGCGTGGCGTCCTTCTTGCGCCGAACCGACCGCCCACCGTCCTCGTCCATCTCGATGACCTCGTTCGCCTCGATGAGCGGGAGGTCGCCGATGTCGGTCAGCTCGCCCAGATCGGACGGGCCGACCAGGACCACGGGGGTGCCGGCGGCAGCGGCGGCCTTGGCACCGGCGACGATCGCGTCGGGTGCATGGTCGCCGCCCATTGCGTCGACCGCAATGGGGAGCATCGTCATACGGGGCTGATCAGCCGACGTCGATGACGACGCGGTCCTTGTACCAGCCGCACGACGGGCACACGGTGTGGGGCAGCTTGGCGTTGCCGCAACGCGGGCAGGTGCTGCGTGCGGGTGCGTCGAGCTTCCACGCCGAGGCGCGGGTGCTGCGGCTCTTCGACTTGGACTTCTTCTTCTTCGGAACGGCCACGGTGGGTCTCCAGCGATATCAGGACGTACAGGTGCCGGCAGATCGCGCGACACGGCTGCGCCAGGCTAGCGGCGGATTCGGCGCGTTCAATCGTCGAGTCGAAGGTCGTCGAGTGCAGCCCATCGCTCGTCACGCACCGGCGTGTCGTCGTCGCGCGTCACGACGTCGCGGGCGTCGCCCGGCTCGAGGTGGATCCCCGTGCAGTCGTCGCCGCACAGCACGTCGTCCGGGAGTTCGAGCAGGAGGTGCTCACGGACCGCCGACAGCAGATCGATCTGGTCGTTCTCGATCGGGAAGGTCTGATCGTCGTCGGCGAGGATGTCGTTCTCGTACTGGTAGACCTCGTCGACGTCGATCGTCGACGTGCCGGCGAGATCGGTGAGACAACGTCGGCACGGGGCCTCCCACGGCATCGACAGGGTGCCGTGCACCACGACGCTGTCGACGCCGGACGTCGCCATCAGGTCGATCGTGACGTCGTCGACGATGCGATCGTCGTCGACGCCGAGATCGGTTGCCGGAGCGGTCAGCTCGACGTGCTTCTGGAGGCCCGGTTCACGAAGCAGCTCGCGGGCGTTGAGCCGCAGGGCTCGCACCACGGCGCTCACCGGTCCTGGTCGAAGAAGCCCTTGGTCGGGTCGTCTTCGACCTCGTCGACGTGCTCGAGCGGGTGACCGCCGTCGCCGATCGACAGCTTCTGACGTCCGGCGGCGACCGTGCGGCCGAGCTTGTCGAGCAGGATCTCGAAGCTGGCCAGCCGCTGGTCGAGGAAGTCTTCGGTCTCGAGCTTGAGGCGACGGGCGTCGTTGTCGGCCGTCTCCACGACGTGGCGCGCCCGGGCCTCGGCGGCGCGTACGACCTCGGTGCGTTGCACCATGCGCTCGGCCTGCACGCGAGCGGCCTCGAGCATCTCGTTGGCTTCACGGCGGGTCTTGTTGACGAACTCCTGGCGCTCCTTGAGCATCCAGCGGGCCTGGCGCAACTCGTCCGGCATCCGGGCGAGCGCCTCGTCGAGCAACTCGATCAGTTCGTGACGGTCGACGCGAGGCGACGACGACAACGGCATCGTCGGGGCGTTCGCGACCAGATCGATCGCGCGTCGGAGCAGGGTCTCGGCGTCGCCGACGTGACCGGTCGTCTCGCCCGGCTCGGGGTAGTCGTCGTCGATCTCGTCGTAGTCGTCGTACGGCTCGTCGTAGCCGTCGTCGTAGCGATCGCCCTGGCGGTCGTCGTAGCGCTGGTCGTACTGGTCGTCGTAGGTCATGGTCGTGCGGCCCTCACTGACCGCGACCCGCGAATCTATCGGTGAGTGCCGCCGACACCGGTGCGGGCACCAGATGATCGATGTCACCACCGTGGGACGCGATCTCTCGGATGAAGCGACTCGAGACGAACGAGAAGGCCGGATTGCACGGCACGAAGACGGTGCGGATGCCACTCGCCGACCGGTTCATGTGCGCCATCTGTTGCTCGATGTCGTAGTCGGCGGCGGTGCGGAGCCCCTTGACGATGAAGTCGGCACCCACCGCCGACGCAACGTCGACGACGAGGCCCTCGAACGCCCCGACCGTGATCTCCGACCGATCGGCGAAGGTGTCGATCGCCAGCGCCACGCGCTCGTCGGGGCTGAACAGGCCGGACGGCTTGCTGAAGTTGACGAGCACGCCGAAGACGACCTCGTCGAACAACTCGAGCGCCTGGTCGACGACGTCGACGTGGCCGTTGTGGAGCGGATCGAAGCTCCCGGGGATCAGCACCTTCGCCATGGGTTCCCCCACGGTAGTGCGGCTATTCGG
>JBPEWX010000310.1:0-1855 GCA_052032235.1 Ilumatobacter sp.
GACCAGATGGGTCGGTTCATGAACATGGTGGTGCAGCACAAGTACGACATCGGTTTCGAGGGCACGTTGCTGATCGAGCCGAAGCCGATGGAGCCGACGAAGCACCAGTACGACTACGACGTCGCGACGGTGTTCGCGTTCTTGCAGAAGTACGGGCTCGAGGACGAGATCAAGGTCAACATCGAGGTCAATCACGCCACCCTGTCGGGCCACGACTTCCACCACGAAGTGGCGACGGCGGTGGGCGCTGGCATCTTCGGGTCGGTCGACGCGAACGCGGGCGACGATCGGTTGGGCTGGGACCTCGACCTGTTCCCGACGTCGGTCGAGGACATGTCGCTCGGCATGTTGGAGATCCTGCGCGGTGGTGGGTTCACGACCGGCGGAATGATGTTCGATTGCAAGATCCGGCGTCAGTCGATCAGTCGTGACGACTTGTTCATTGCTCACATCGGTGCGATGGACACGTTGGCGAAGTCGTTGTTGGTGGCGCAGTCGATCATCGACGAGGGCGAGCTCGATCGCCGCCGTGCCGAGCGGTATGCGGGTTGGGACACGCCGCAGGCGCAGGCGATCCTCGACGGCAAGGTCGGCCTGCAGGAGATCCACGACGACCTGATCGCGTCGGGCCACGAACCGCAGCCGGTGTCGGGCCGCCAAGAGCTGCTCGAGCGGCTCGTCGCCCGCCACATCGACACCGTTCGCTGACCGTGCAACGCCTCTCGACCGACTGGTCGAACGGATGTACGGTGACGCCATGACGACACTGACCGATCGCCCCAACTCCGCACTCGTCGTGATCGACGTCCAGAACGGCGTCGTCGGCGGAGCCGTCCGCCGCGACGAGGTCGTGGCAGCGATCGACGGACTCGTCGACCGGGCGCGCACGTCGGCGGTGCCCATCGTGTGGGTCCAGCACAGCGACGACGAACTCGAACGCGGCTCCGACGCGTGGCAGATCGTGCCCGAACTCGCGCCCGCACCGAGCGAGCCGATCGTGCACAAGCAGTACGGCGACTCGTTCGAGGCGACCGACCTCGAGGAGCGCCTCGCCGAACTCGGCGTCGGCAGGCTCATCGTCACCGGCGCGCAGACCGACATGTGTGTCCGCTCGACCCTGCACGGCGCGCTCGCCCGCGGCTACGACGCCCTCCTGGTCAGCGACGCCCACACCACCGAAGACCTCTCCGAGTGGGGAGCGCCGCCGCCCGAGCAGGTCATCGCACACACCAACCTGTACTGGGGCTTCCAGAGCGCACCGGGCCGCGAGGCCGGCACCGTCGCAGCCGCCGACGTCGACTTCCCGGGCGGCGACGGATGACCGCGCTCGTCCTCGGCGTCGACTCGTCCACCCAGTCGGTCAAGGTCGAGGCGCGCCGCCTCGACACCGGACAGGTGGTGGCCGCCGGTTCGGCACGACACCCCGCCACCACACCGCCCGTGTCCGAACAGGATCCACGTGCGTGGTGGAACGCGCTGTCCGAGGCCATGTCGACGTTGGGTGACGTCCGGAGCGAGGTGGTCGCGATGTCGGTCGCCGGGCAGCAGCACGGCTGCGTGCTGCTCGACGAGCGAGGTGATCCGGTTCGCGCTGCGAAGCTCTGGAACGACACGACGTCGGCGCCCGAGGCGGCCCGGCTCGTCGAACGGTTCGGCGCCGACGCCTGGGCGCGACGAACGGGCTCGGTGCCGGTTGCGGCGTTCACCATCTCCAAGTTGGCCTGGGTGGCCGCGCACGAGCCCGAGGCACTGCAACGTGCGGCTCGGGTGATGCTGCCACACGACTATCTGACGTGGCGGCTCACGGGCGAGCACGTCACCGACCGCGGCGACGCATCCGGCACGGGCTGGTACG
>JBPEWX010000311.1:0-3344 GCA_052032235.1 Ilumatobacter sp.
TCGGCTGCGGCAAGACGACGCTCGTCGGCCAGCTGTGCCGCTCGCTCCGCGACGAGCTGTCGCTCGTGGTGGTCACCAACGACATCTTCACCTCGGAGGACGCCCAGGCGTTGAAGGCGGCCGCCGTGCTGCCCGAGGAGCGCATCATGGCGGTGGAGACGGGATGTTGCCCGCACACCGCCATTCGCGACGACATCGCCGCCAACCTCGACGCCGTCGAACAGCTCGAGGCACGCCACGGTCCGGTCGACGTCACCCTCGTCGAGTCCGGTGGCGACAACCTGACCGCGATCTTCTCGAGCGGCCTCGTCGACGCCCAGATCTTCGTGCTCGACACGGCCGGCGGTGACGACGTGCCGCGCAAGGGCGGCCCCGGTGTCGCACTCGCCGACCTGCTCGTGATCAACAAGATCGATCTCGCGCCGTACGTCGGGTCCGACGTCGACCAGATGCACGCCGACGCCGTCGAACGGCGTTCGGGCGGCCCGGTCGTGCTCACCTCGATGGTCGGCGACGTGGCGGCCGGGCCGGTCGCCGACTGGATCCGCAACCTGCTCGCGGTGCGGAACGCGGCGTAGTGCGATCGTCCGCCCGGATCCGGGTCGAACGACGTCACGGCACCGACGAGGTCGTCGAGCGGTCGGCGGAGGCCCCGTTCGCCGTCCGCCGCTGCGGCGACCGGATCATGCTGGCTGCGACGGCCGCGTCACCCGTCGGTGGTGACGAGTTGGCACTCGACGTCGTGATCGGGGTCGGGGCAACCGCCACGATCGGCTCGATCGGGGCGATGCTCGTCTGGCCGGCACCGACGCCGTCGACGTCGGCCATGGCGACCACGGTCACGCTGGAGGAGGGAGCGCGTCTCGTGCTGGCGCCCGAACCGACCATCACCGTCGCCGGGTCGCATCACCGGGCGACGACTCGGGTCGACCTCGGCGAGGGCGCCGCCTGCGAGCTGGTCGAGGAGTACTCCCTCGGTCGGTCGGGCGAGCCGGCGGGCACGATCGAGACCTCGTTCCGCGCCGAGCGGTGCGGCCTCCCACTGTTCCATCACGACGAGGTCCTGGGTGCGTTCGCAGCTGCGGGGGCCACGTCGGTCGGGGTGGGTTCGGCCCGCCACGTCACGACCGTGCTCGTCGTCGGTGAGCCGTCGGGTGACTCGGCGACGGTGGTGGAGGGCGGCGGCATGGCCGCCAGACTCCCCGTCGCAGACGATGCGTTCGTGCTGCTCGGCGCCGGACTCGACCGCCCGACGGTCCGTCGGCTCGTCGACGGGCTGCGCTCGACCGCACCCGCCGCCGTACGTTATGGTTAGACCATCAGACCATTCGGTGTGCTGTCCACCGACGGAGACGACCTGATCGAGGAACCCATGCTGATCGAACACGAAGCCCTGCGCCACCACTGGCACCCGGTCGCCGAATCGACCGATCTCGGCATCCCCGGCGACGAGACGCCGATCGGCGTGAAGCTCCTCGGCGAGGAGTACGTCGTGTGGCGCGGCCCCGACGGCAAGGTGGTCGCCGCCCCCGATCGGTGCACGCACCGCGAATCGCCACTGAGCATCGGGACCGTGGCCGATGGCTGCCTCACGTGCCCGTACCACGGCTGGACGTTCGGGTCGGAGGGCACGTGCGTGCTCGTGCCGTCGTCGGGCCAGGGCAAGCCGGTGCCTCCGAAGGCGCACCTCCCGGCGATCAACGCCCAGGAGGCGTACGGGTTGGTGTGGCTGTGCCCGGCCGAGCCGCACGGCGACATCCCGATGATCTCGTACGACTCGAATCCCGAGTACCGCCGGATCAACACCGGCGTCGACGTGTGGCAGACATCCGCGACGCGCATGGCCGACAACTTCCTCGACATCGCCCACTTCGGCTGGGTGCACCGCGACACCTTCGGGAGCGATGCCTTGTTCGAGGTCCCCAAGATCGAGCTCGACGAGCTCGACGACGGCTGGTACGGCTACGCCTACGAGGTCGAGGTCGACAACGACAAGGGAGGCGCCCAGTCGTCCGGCCAGAGCAGCGACACGGTCCATCGCCGGATGAGCACCGGCATGCACCTGCCGTTCACGGTCCGCAGCACGATCCACTACGAGACGGGCCTCGACCACATCATCCTGCTGTGCTCGACCCCGATCGACGACACGACGTCGTACTTCACGTTCGTGGTGTGGCGCAACGACGACTTCAGCGTGCCGGCCGAGGAGATCATCACCTTCGACCGCCGCATCGGCGCCGAGGACAAGTTCATGCTCGAACGGGTCCCCGGCGTGCTCCCCCTCGATCAGCAGGCGACCGCCAGCGTCCAGGCCGACAAGGCCTCGGTCGAGTGGCGCCGCCGTCTCGCCGCCCTCGTCGGCGCCTGACGCTCCCGACCGACGAACGTTACGACGCCCCGCGCAGGGCCTCACGGAACGGACGCAGGCCGCCCTCGAGCGGACTGGTCGTGCTCACGAACTCCCGGATCACCTCGACGAGGTGCTCGGGTTCCTGGACGTGCGGGAAATGACCACACCCCTCGAGGATCTCGAGTCGGCTGTGCGGGATCGCCTCGTGGGCGGCGTAGGCGTGCTCGACCGGGATGATGCCGTCCTGGTCGCCCCAGACGATCAGCGTCGGCATCGCCGCGGCGAGGTACAGCCGGTCGGTCGCGTTCACGGTCTGGCCGCCCGGGTCGATGACCGACCGGATCGTCTTGACGAACGCACGGCGGTTCTCGGCCTGGCTGAGCGACGCGTAGGCCCGCCACATCTCCCCGAAATGCGGGAGGGTCCAACCACGGTCGTGCATCGCCTTGCCGACCTCGTTGCCGCCGTCGACGACCATCGGCGGGAAGAACAACGGCATGAGGTACTCCGCGCCGGGCAGGGTCAGCAGCCGAAGGATCCAGCTGACCTCGCGACCGAGCCCACCACTGCCGATGAGCACGAGCCGGTCGACCAGTTCGGGGTGCTGATAGGCGAGTTGCATCGCCACACCGCCGCCGAGCGAGTGTCCGACGACGGTCACCGAGTCGATGCCGAGTCGGGCGAGCAGGTCGCGCAGGCCGCTGGCGTACGCACCGAGCGAGTAGTCGCCCATCGGTTTGGCCGACTCACCGTGCCCGAGCAGATCGGGCGCCAGCACCGAGAAGTCGTCGGCCAGCGCCGGCATGACGTCTTTCCAGGTACGCGAGTTCCCCGCGAGCCCGTGGATGAGCAGCAACGTCGGTCGGTCCGGCCCGGCCTCGGCCAGGCGGTACGTGACGTCGTGCCCGTGCAGGGTCACATGTCGGAGCGGGATACCCACACCATCAAGTTACCACCGGGTAACCAGCCGACAGCAGGGCCGCAGGTCCCGACG
>JBPEWX010000312.1:0-3421 GCA_052032235.1 Ilumatobacter sp.
CCGCCCGAGGGTGGCGGGGCGTTCGAGCGCAGCGTCGGGGTCGAGCACCGTCGGGCCACCATCGAGTGACGACCCGAGTGCCAGGTGGTCCGAGACTGCACCCGTCGCAATCAGAACGGCATCGACGTCGGAGGTGTCGGCACCGTCGACGGCAGTGTCGAGCCGGACCGTGACGCCCAGTGCCGTGAGCTGCCGTTCGAGATAGTCGAGGTACCGCCGCCAACCGGGGCGGTTCTCGGCGATCGCTGCGCGCAGACGCCCTCCGAGATGGCTGGATCCCTCGACGAGTTCGACCTCGATACCCGCCTTGGCCGCTTCGACCGCTGCGACGAGCCCGGCAGGTCCACCGCCGATGACACGGAGCCGTCCCGCTGCGGACATCTCGCGTCCGATCGTCGTCTCACGGCCCATGCGGGGGTTGACCGTGCAGGTCGCGTCGAGCTGCTGTCCGATTCGGGCCACGCATCCTTGATTGCAGCTCGTGCACGGCACGATGTCCGCCTCGGCGCCGCGAGCGGCCTTGGCGATCACGGCGGGATCGGCGAGCAGCGCTCGACCGAAGACGATCGCGTCCGCGTGCCCGTCGGCGAGCGCCTGTTCGGCAGTCGCTGCGTCGAGGAACCGTCCGGCCACGAAAACCGGGATGCCCCACGCACGACGCAGCCTGCCGGCTGCGGGGGCGAGCCAACCGTCCGGTCCCATATCCATGGGCGGTGAGATCGCGTGCGGCGACTCGATCGCTCCTGCGCTGAGGCTGATGTAGTCGATGCCGGCCGCGACCAGCCGTTGCCCGAGCGCCGCGACGGTCGCTTCGTCGAATCCGCCCGGCAGGTGCTCCTCGATACTGAGACGGCACCCGACCGCAGTCGATCCGGCGCCGTCCCGGAGTGCCTCGACGGCACGGGTCGCGAACTCTCGGCGGGCGGCTTCGGACCCGCCCCACTGGTCGTCACGGAGGTTGGTGATCGGCGACAGGAACTGGTGAACGAGATAGCCGTGGGCTCCGTGCAACTCGACGGCATCGACGCCGGCCTCCGAGGCTCGGCGTGCCGCGCTCCGGTAGTCGTCGAGAATCCGGCCGATCCCGTCGTCGGTGAGCGCCCGGCACACCATGTCGGACTCCGGCGACCGGACGGCGGACGGCGCTACCGGGTCGAGACCGGTAACGGAGCGATCGGCGTGCCGCCCCGCGTGGTGCAACTCGACGGACACGCGCACGTCGTGGGCATGGCACAGCGCGACGAGTTCGGCGAAGCCGGAGATCATCGCGTCGTCGTGGAGACCGAGCTGCTGCCGACGTCCGCGGCCTTCGGGCGAGATGAACGTCGCCTCCACGTCGATCCAGCCGACGCCGCCGGCGGCGCGTTCGGCGTAGTGCGCCAGTGTCCGGGGCGAGACCCGCCCGTCGGGGGTTGCGTAGTTGCGCTCCATGGGGGCCATGACGGCCCGGTTCTTGGCCGTCAGACCGGCGACGGTCATCGGCGAGAACAGCGCCGGGTAGCGCTGAACGGTTCCGGCGTCCATGGCGGGCTATGTGCGGTTGACCCGCGCAGCGAAGCTCAGGATGCCGAGGATGAGTGCGCCTTGGACGATGCTCTGGTACGCCGGGTTGAGGCCGACCGAGATGACGAGCGTGAGGATGAGCGACAGGAGCAGCGCACCACCCCACAGACCGCTCACGTACGATCGACCGCCGGTGATGAGCGTGCCACCGAGCACCACGACCGCGACGGAAGCGAGCAGGTAGCGCGATCCGAAGCCGATCTCGGGACCGATGTCCCAGCCGAGCAGCATGCCGCCGACCGCAGCGAGCACACCCGAGATCAGGAAGGCGACGGTCTCGCCGGTGCGCCAGCTGTACCCACTGAAGTGAGCGACTCGGCGGCTCTGCCCGACGCCGAACAACATTCGACCCCAGACCGTGCGAGCGACGACGAACCCGCCGACCAGTGTGATCGCAATGGCGATCCACGCGAGGTTGAGCAGACCGAGCGTGGACGACGACAAGGCGTCGGGAATGGACCGCGGGACACCGACGGTCATCCGATCGCTGTAGTGCAACGTCACCGAGTCGATGATGAACCCGACAGCCATCGTCGCCACGATCGCCGGCAGGTCGAAGAGCCGGATGATCGAGATGTTGACGATGCCGACACCCAGTCCGCAGGCGATCGCCATCGCGATGCCGAGCCACAGTCGAGACGCGTCACCGTCGAGCACGATCGTGCTGGCGTAGGCGGAGAGGGCCATCGTGTTCGGGATCGAGAGATCGATGTTCGCGTTGCCGGTCGAGATGACGACCAACTGCCCGAGACCGACGATCACCAAGATCGACGAGCTCTCGACCGCCGCGGACAAGATGCCGGTGAACCCTTGTCCGGCGACCATCCGGATGATCAGCCAGATCACGAGCGCCGCGAGGAACGGCCAGACGGGTGGTGGGAGACGGAGCGAACGGCCCTCGTCCGTCGGCTCGTCGGTGGTCGTTTCGACGACGGCGGTCATGGCGCCGCCTCCCCCGCCACGACGGCGGACGTTTGTCGACGTTGTCGTTCGATGCTCTTGCGTTGCATGAGGCCTTCGAGTCCCGTGCGAACTCTGCGGAGGGCCACGATCACGATGAGCACGACACCGACCACTGCGGACTGCCACACCGACGAGAGCCCGATCAGTGCGACGACCACGCCGACCATCGAGAGGCTGACGGCGCCGATGACGGCGCCGATCATCGACACCCGGCCGCCCGTCAGTTCGCCACCACCCAGGATGACGCCGCCGATGGCGAGCAGGGTGTACTGGGCCGAACCCGATGAGTCGCCCGTCCCGGTGACGCCGGTGATGGCGAAGCCGGCGGCGATCGCTGCGAGGCCGGCGCACAGATAGGCGATCAGCTTGAGCTTCAGTGCCGACGCTCCGGACCGGACGACGTTGTCGCGGTTCGACCCGAGCGCTCGGAGCTTCAGCCCGGTTCGAGTGTGGAAGAGGGCGACGTGGGTGACGGCGGCCACGACGATTGCGATCCAGATCGGAAGCGGCAGAAGCGGCGGGTCCCAGGCGATGAAGTCGGTCAACCACGTCGGGGCCAAACCACCGGGCGCGGGCAGGATGAGGTTGGCGACCCCGAACCAGATGAACGCTGCCCCGAGGGTCGCGACGATCGCCGGGACACCGGCGAGTTCGACGAGCAATCCGACCGCGGTATAGCCGACGAGGCAGGCGATCAGCAGCGTGATGCCGAGGAGCGGACGGTCGCTGAGGTATGCGGCGACGACCACGTTGATCAACGCGACGTAGTTGCCGAGGCCCAGGTCGATGTCGCCGACCATGATCACGCAGGCTGCGCTGATCGAGGCGAAGATCAACGCGATCGAGCTCTGCAGCAGCAGGCTGAGCCCGAAGTACGACAGCACGGAGCCGTCGA
>JBPEWX010000313.1:0-3754 GCA_052032235.1 Ilumatobacter sp.
GTCGCGTCGCGCCGTCCACTCTTCGACGGTGATGCCGTAGCGGACGTGGTCCTCCCAGACCCCGTTGATCTCGAGGAAGCGCAGAGCAACGCCCTCCTCGCGGATGTCGAGTTTCTCCATCACCCGTCGGCTGTTGGTGTTGCGCGGCACGATGCAGATCTCCAGACGGTGGAGATGGAGTTCTTCGAACGCGTAGCGGGCGACCACGACGACCGCCTCGGCGATGTAGCCGCGACCCGCACGAGCCTCGTCGATCCAGTAGCCGACCGTCGCACTCTGCAACGCGCCGCGGGTGACGTTGTTGAGGTTGACCTCGCCGGCGAGGCGTTGGTCGACGAACACGCCGAACGGATATGCGTGATCGGCGGAGCGTTCGCGCTCGCGTGCAGTGCAGCGATGCTCGAACGCCGCCCGGTCGCGTGTGGGATCGGCGGAGGCGGCCGGTCGCTTCGGCTCCCACGGCACGAGCCAGTGCTCGTTGCGGAGGCGGACCTCGTTCCACTCGGGGAAGTCGGCGGCGACGAGGGGGCGCAGCATGACCCGTTTGCCGTAGAGCCGGGGTGACGGCTGCCGGCGGAACAGCGACGACGGGTGCCGCACGATGCTCACCCGGCGTCGCCTGCGACGAGTTCGACCCGGTCGAGACCCAGTCGCCGGATCACGGCGACGACGGTGCAGAGGGCGGCGAGCACGGTGTCCACGTCGGACGACGGTAGTCCGGGATTGTGGGCCCGGTCGGCGCGCGACTCGGTGGCGACCAGGCGGAAGATCTCCTCGGCCGTGTCCCGGTCGAGCACGTAGGGCATCGCGGGTTCGTCGACGCCGAGTTCGAGGCGGGCGATCGAACGGGCGGCTGCGCCGGCCACGCCGATCTCGACCAATGCTTCGGCCTCCGGGCGGGCGCGGACGATGTCGTCGACGTGGTCGGCCACGTCGCCGAGCGCGTTCGTCAACGCAGCAGGGTGCGGTGGATCGCCGTCGCCGAGCCAACGCTCGTGGAGACGGTCGAGGCCGACGGGGAGCTCCCAGTGGTCGTCACCCCAGGCGACGGCGAGTGCCGACGGGTCGAGCGTGACGGTGAATCGTTCACGTGCCGCCAGCTCGCGCTCGATCCATCGTCCGACCGGGTCGTCGCCGCCCGCGAGGTGCCAGGCCCAGTGGGCGTGGAGACACTTCAGACCGACCCGGGTGCCGCCGACACCGCCGTAGGGTCGGGGCCCGTCGTGGTCGGCCGGGATCAGGGCGTCCCGCTCGGCCGCGTACCGGTCGTGGGCCGCCTGGACCTCGTCGGGGTCGAGTTCGGACTCGGCCCGGTCGACGCCGCCTTCCGATTCGAGTCGTCCGACGCGCCGGATCTCCTCCGGTCCGATCAGCCAGTAACGGGTCGGCATCGGGGTGCCGTCGTGGAGCAACGGGGCGTTGCGGAGCACGACGGGGTCGCCGGTCGCGTCACGGACGACGATCTCGTAGTCGCCGCGCGGCTCACGACCGAGCAGTGCGCGGACGCGTTCGTCGTCGGTCGCCATTCGCCGGGCGCTTCGGTCAGGAACCGCGGCGTCGGAGGAGGAGCAGCAGCAGGAGCAGCGCGATGACGACGGGGACGACCCGCTTGGCGACGGCCGGGCCCGCCATGTCGGCGAGGTCGACCGGCTCGGCGGCGGGGCCCTCGATCCGTCGGACCTTCGGCGTCTCCTCGGTGCCCGTCGCGTCGGCAGCCACGGCCGCTGCCGCTGCGGTGTCGCCGTCACTCGAGGCCTCGGCGTTCTCGGGCTCGGTGGCGTCGTCGGCAGCGGGGGCGGTGCCCTGGTCGTCGAGCATCTCGTTCAGGTTGTTCGCGAACTGGTCGACGAGCTTCTTGCTGACGTCGCCGAGAATGCCGCGCCCGAACTGGGCGATCTTGCCGGTGATGTGGATGTCGGCGACCACGGTGCACTTGGTGCTGGTCGGCGACAGGGCTTCGGCTGCAGCGGAGATGTCGGCCGACGCGTTGCCGCGACCCTTGGTGTCGCGTCCTTTGCCGACGAGCTTGGCGGTGTGGGCCTCGTCGTCGCGCTCCACGAAGTGGGCCTCGCCCTTGAACTCGGTGGCGACGGCACCGAGCTTCACCTTGACCCGCCCCCGGTGGATCTCGCCTTCGATCTCGTCGAGTTGTGCGCCGGGCATACACGGAGCGATGCGCTCGAGATCGCAGATGATCGGCCACGCCTCGTCGATCGGGCGGTTCACGGTGAATTCGTTGACGATCTGTTCTGCCATGAGCGGAGGTCCTCCAGGGTGTCGATGTCGGCGTCCGACCCCTGGCAGGGTACCCGTTCCACGAGTTGCGGCCGCAACCTGATGAGGTGGCGCGCGCCGTGGTCGCCGGCGGTGGGGAGCAGCGGCCAGACCGAGTGGTGGAGGCGCACCGGATTCCGGGCGCGACCGTCGTACTCGGCGACAGCGATGGGGGAGCGTGATGCCGCGACGGCTCGCCATGCGTCGGCGGTGACGAACGGTTGGTCGGCCAGGCCGACGACGATCGCGTGCGCGTGACGATCGCGTGCCGCGTCGACGGCGATGCCGAGCGAGGTGCTCTGACCGTGCGCCCAATCCGGGTTGCGGACGAAGGTGATGTCGCCGGCCGCGATCGGTGACTGCAGCGAGGGGAGCGTCGGCTCGACCGCACCCGTGACGATCACGACCGGGCCGACACCGGCGTCGAGCGCCGCACGGACGGCGTGCTCGGCAACGGTCGTCCCGTTCAGTTCGGCGTCGAGTTTGTGTCCGTCGCCGGCGAACCGGGTCCCGGCGCCGGCCGCCAGCAGGACGGCGATCGTGAGCGGCGGCATCGTCGTCCAGTCTCGCGGATCGGTGTGACGTCGGTCCGAACGGCGGCCCGAATTGTTTCAGTTCAGGTCGGAAGATGTCGAAGAGATGACGAGACCACGAACACAACGAGTTGTATGTTACGGACGCGTGACGATAACGTCGTCCGTCGACATGACGTCGGGTTGTTGGGACCCGCCGCAACAGAAAGCTTCCCGCCTTTCCTCATGACTTCAACGAACACCCCCCGCCGTTTCGCCGCGGCACGCACGACCGCAGCCCTGGCTCTCGCCACCGGCGTTGCCGGTACCACGCTCGCGGCCAGTCCAAACCACGCCGGCGCTTCGGTCCGGACCGACTCGGAGGCGGTGGCCGCCCAGGCGGACCGTGCCCTCGATGCGCTCGACCGCTGGCAGGAGTCGAATCGGCCCCTGCACTACGTGCGGTACATCCGTGCTCGCGAGGCCGCCGCCGACCTCCTCGCCGACGATCTCGGCATCTCGGGCGACGACCTCGCCGACGAGTGGGCGATCGCCGACGAGCCGAAGCAGGTCGCGATGCTGTCGGCACTCACCCAGCTGGGCGTGCCGTACCGGTCGATCCACAGCGAGCCGGGTGTCGGTTTCGACTGCTCCGGACTCACCATCTGGGCATTCGCCCAGGCCGGCATCGACCTGCCGCGCGTGAGCGGCGACCAGATCTCGGCCGCCGAACGCATCGACGAGGCCGAGGCCGAGCCGGGCGATCTGCTCTATTACCCGGGCCACATCTCCATCTACGTGGGCGAGGGCATGATGGTGCACAGCCCGTACACCGGGAGCACCGTCGAGGTCACCAACGTCGCCAGCCGCACCAGCCGCTGGGGCGACTCGATGACCGTCGAGGACTGAGCGGGCCGACCAGACGGTGCTACTGGTGGATCGGTCCGGTGCCGTCTCGCAGGCTGGGG
>JBPEWX010000314.1:0-6272 GCA_052032235.1 Ilumatobacter sp.
TCGCCGACCACGGTGAACAGTTCGGCCCCGGGATACTCCTCGGCGAGCGCTGCGAGCGTGTCGGCCGTGTAGGAGTGTCCGCCGGCGACGATCTCGTGGTCGCCCGCCTCGAGTCCGTCGACGTCGGCGACGGCGGCCACGACCATGGCGAGTCGGTCGCCGGCGGGCGTGATCGGTCGAGAACCGACCTTCTGCCAGGGCACGTTGTTCACCATCAGCAGCATCAGATCGAGATCGAGCGCGTGTCGGACGTTGACCGCGGTCACGAGATGTCCGACGTGGGGCGGATCGAACGTTCCGCCGAAGACCCCGATACGCAGGGGTTTCGCGTCTCCGGCAGGCACAACCGGTCAGTCTACGCCCCGATTCTGAGAAACGACTCAGTTGCGCTGGGAGGGGGCTTGACAGGTCTGTTACCGTGGATATCCGGTCAAAGCCTGAACTCCCAGCATGACGTGCAGAAATCCCGCATGAAATCCGGGGAGATCGGGAACAAATCGACGGCAGGTGAACGTTTCACCAACTGTCCGCACCGCCCAATCTCAAACCCCCCATCCACCACTCCGGAGCCCGCCTCACCCGCGTCGGTTGCCGGTTCGAACACCAGGAATGGTTGCACCACGAATGAACGACTCCATCGGTCTCTACCTCAACGATATCGGCAAGGTCCCCCTCCTCACCGCTGAAGACGAGCGCGAGCTCTCGCGCATCATCGAAGCCGGGCGCGAGGCGCAGGAGCTCCTCGACAACGGCAAGCGCAGCGCCGACCTCAAGGCCAAGGTCGCTGCGGCAGCCGATGCAAAGGATCGCTTCATCCGCGCCAACCTCCGCCTGGTCGTCTCCATCGCCCGCCGTTACCCCCTCCCCCAGGGCATGGATCTGCTCGACCTCATCCAGGAGGGCAACCTGGGCCTCGAGCACGCCGTCGACAAGTTCGACTGGCGTCGCGGCTTCAAGTTCTCGACGTACGCCACGTTCTGGATCCGCCAGGCCATCGGTCGTGCGCTCGACCAGAAGGCCAGCCTCATCCGCATCCCCGGCGACCGCTCGGCGAGCCTCCGTGCCGCCCTGCGTCAGGCGTCGGGCGACGGCGAGACCCTCGACCAGCAGAACGCCGAACTCCACCGCCTCACGACCCCGGTCAGCCTCGACAAGACCGTCGGTGACGACGGCGACGCCACCCTCGGCGACCTGATGGCCAACGGCGACGCCACGCCGGAAGAGAACGTCATGGCACTGGTCGACAGCGACCTGCTCGACGAGCTGCTCGGCACCCTCGATGCCCGTGCCCGCTACGCCGTCGAGGCCCGCTTCGGTCTCCTCGACGGTGAGCGCAAGAGCTTCCGCGAAGTCGGCGAGAGCCTCGGCGTGACCGCCGAAGCCGCCCGCCGCCTCGTGAGCCGGGCCGTGGCCGGCCTGCGCGACGACGCGGAGCGCATCCTGGCCGTCTGAGCCACACCATCACCGAACACTGACGAGAACCGGCCTGGGCGACCAGGCCGGTTCTTCGCGTCCGGAACCGAATTCATCGGGGTTTTCCTCCCCCGGTAGGCTGGAACCCATGGCGAAGAGCTGGTCCCCCGACTCGTGGCGGGGTTTCCCGATCAAGCAACAGCCCCAGTGGCCCGACGAGGCGGAGCTCGACCGTGCTCTGAAGCAGATCCACTCGTATCCGCCGCTGGTCTTCGCCGGAGAGGCGCGATCGCTCCAGGCCGGTCTCGGACAGGTCGCGGCCGGCAACGCCTTCCTGCTCCAGGCGGGCGACTGTGCCGAGAGCTTCGAGGAGTTCTCCGCCGACAACATCCGTGAGAAGCTGCGCGTCATCCTGCAGATGGCGATCGTGCTCACCTACTCGATGGGTGTGCCCGTCATGAAGGTCGGTCGCCTCGCCGGACAGTTCGCGAAGCCCCGCTCGGCCGACTTCGAAAAGATCGGCGACGAGGAGATCCCGTCGTTCCGCGGTCACATCGTGAACGCGGCCGGCGCCACCGCCGCTGCTCGCGTCCCGAGCCCCGAGCGGCTCGTGCAGGCCTACCACCAGTCGGCGGCCACGCTCAACCTCGTGCGTGCGTTCACCAAGGGCGGCTTCGCCGCGCTCGATCGTGTCCACGCCTGGAACCAGGAGTTCGTCGCGTCGAGCCCGGCCGGTGAGCGCTACGAGCAGCTCGCCAACGAGATCGATCGTGCGCTGCGTTTCATGCGGGCCACGGGCATGGACACCGAGTCCAACTCGAATCTCAGCACGGTCGACATCTTCACGAGTCACGAAGCACTCCTGCTCTCGTACGAGGAGGCGCTCACCCGCAAGGACTCGACGACGGGCGGTTGGTACGACTGCTCGGCACACATGCTCTGGATCGGTGAGCGCACCCGAGAGCTCGACGGTGCACACGTCGAGTTCCTGCGTGGCGTCGGCAACCCGATCGGGTGCAAGGTCGGCCCGACCGCGTCGGCCGACGAGGTGCTCGAGCTCTGCGAGGCGATCAACCCGGCTCGCATCCCGGGCCGCCTCACCCTGATCAGCCGGATGGGTGCCGGCAAGGTCGAGGACGGGCTCCGACCCCTCCTGCGGGCAGTTCGCGACGCCGGTCACCCCGTGGTGTGGGCGTGCGACCCGATGCACGGCAACACCTTCACGAGCGCCGGCGGGCGCAAGACCCGCGACTTCGAATCGATCATCTCGGAGATCGAGGGCTTCGTCCGTGCGCACCGTGCCGAGAACACCTGGCCGGGCGGCATCCACGTCGAGCTCACCGGCGACGACGTCACCGAGTGCGTCGGCGGCGGCGACGAACTGCGCGACGCCGACCTCGACACCCGCTACGAGACGGTCTGCGACCCGCGCCTGAACGGTCGGCAGTCGATCGAGCTGGCGTTCCGCACCGCCGACCTCATCCGCAACGGCGACGCCTGATCGTGTCGGCGCTCCACCAGGTCACCTCGTGGCCGGTGGGCCGTGCCGCTGCCGCCATCGTCGGCGGTGATGGTGCCGTCGACACGATCGGCGAAACCGACCGCCCGTTCCGCCTCGCGTCGCTGTCGAAGTGCCTCGCCGCCTGGGCGATGGCGATCGCCGTCGAGGAGGGCAGCGTCGACCTCGACGCGCCGATCGACCGGGCGGACGTGCCCGACGGCGCGACGCTCCGGCACTTGCTCGCCCATGCGTCGGGGCTGCCGTTCGAGGGCGACGCCCCGATCGCCCGGGTCGGTCAGCGGCGCGTGTATTCCAACACCGGGATCGAACGCGCCGCGGCGGTGCTCGAGTCCGCCACCGACATGGCATTCGCCGACTATCTCGCCGAGGCGGTGTTCGCTCCCCTCTCGATGTCGAGCAGCGAACTCCGGGGCTCGGCGGCGCACGCCGTGCACAGCACCGTTGCCGACATGGCGCTGTTCGTCGCCGAGATGCTGTCACCCCGCCTGATCGCTGCGGAAACGTGGGACGAGGTGGTCCGTATTCAGTTCCCGTCGCTCGCCGGTATCGTTCCCGGCGTGGGGTCGTTCGATCCGTGCCCGTGGGGGCTCGGCGTGGAGATCAAGGGTGACAAGTCGCCGCACTGGATGGGTCGCGCCAACTCGCCGGCGACGTTCGGCCACTTCGGTGGCGCCGGCACCATGATGTGGGCCGATCCGCACGCCGGTCTCGGCGTGGTGGGCCTCACCGACACCTCGTTCGATCAGTGGTCGGTCGAGGCCCTCCGGCTGTGGCCGGCCTTCTCCGACGCCGCACTGGCAGAGCACCGGGGCGGGGCCTGATGTTCCAGCCCGGCGATCGTGTGCGATGGCTCACCACCGGCGACGACGGGCTCCCCCTCACCCGCTACGGCTTCGTGGGCGGACTCAACGGCGATCAGTCTCGGGTCGCCGTCATGCTCGACGGGCACCTGAAGGGCGACACCGTGATCCCGCACAGCGAGCTGGCGCCGGTCGAGGTCGGCACGGTCGAGCTGCGGCTCTACGGTGCCGATCTGCTCGACGACCCGTCGCTGCGACAGGGTCTCGTCAGCTTGTGGGAGGCGGAGGCCGATCAGGCCGGCCTCGAGATCGCCCACGTCCGGTGCCTCGGCACCGGGGTGCGCGAGCACGAGAGCAGCTTCGCCCTCGCCGAGGTGATGGCGGTCGGCCGAGCGTGGGTGCTGGTCGCGATGCCCGACCACACCGCCCCCGACATGATCTGCGTCAAAGCCGCCCCCCTGCGCTGAACCTCGGCGAGCCGGAGGTCAGCGGACCATCGTCGACGCGGCGACGGCCTCGCCCCACTCGACCGCGCGCTCGGCTTCGTCGTCGAGCAGGCGATCGTGCTTGTCGACCAGGAAGCTCTCCGGGTCTGCGACGAGGACGAAGCCGTGTCGACGCAGACGCTTGGCGATGCCGTGCGATGCGTGACCGGTGAGGATCTCGGGAGCGTCGGCACGCGTGTCGAACGCTGCGGCTCGGATCGCGCTGACGGGCCCGACCGTGTCCAACCACTCCCGCAGGCCCGGTCCGCCGGCATCCGGTTCGAGCGCCAGGTCGGGATCCTTGTCGGCCTTGTCGGCGGCTGCGGTGCGCGACGTCGGACGGGACATGCCGTGCACATGGGTCGGCCCACCGACCACGACCAGGTCGAAGCCGATGAGCGGGGAACCGAACACCTCCTGCACCGACGACACCGTCACCTCGGCGTCGGGTCCCATCCCCTGCGCGATCTGCTCCGCGACGCGACGGGTGTTGCCGAACATCGACTCGTAGACGACCAGTGCTCGCATGACGAACCTCCTCGAGAAGCCACCACCACCATGCGCGCCACCGCCCCGACGAGTTGAGGGACCAAAGTCCCAACCCGAAAACGCAGAACGCCGGGCCCCGCAGGACCCGACGCTCCACGAATCATTCTTCTTCCGCTCTTCGGCTTCTGAGCTGAGATCGGTTTTCGTCCTCGCAAGGCGCGACGAACCCGAGCAGCCTTTCGGCTGCGAGCGGTGAGGCGGAACGCCGCGAGGGCGGAAACCGGCTCAGCTCAGACGTTGGATGATCATGGCCATGCCTTGCCCGCCACCGACGCACATGGTCTCGAGGCCGTACTCCTTGTCGGCGGCCTGGAGGCCGTGGATCAGCGTCGTCATGATGCGGGCGCCGGTCATGCCGAAGGGGTGACCGAGGGCGATCGAGCCGCCGTTCGGGTTGAGCTTCTCGAGGTCGATGTTGAGGTGCTTGGCCGAGGGCAGCACCTGGGCGGCGAACGCCTCGTTGATCTCGACGATGTCGATGTCGTCCATCGTCATGCCGGCGCGAGCCATGGCCTGGCGGCTGGCCTCGATCGGGCCGAGGCCCATGATCTCCGGGTTGAGCGCCGAGACGCCGGAGGAGACGATGCGGGCGAGCGGCGTGAGGCCGAGTTCCTTGGCCTTGGTGTCGCTCATCACCATCACGGCGGCGGCGCCGTCGTTGAGCGGGCAGGCGTTGCCGGCGGTGACCTTGCCGTCGGGACGGAACACGGGCTTCAGTTCGGCGAGCTTCTCGGCGGTGGTGCCGGCACGGGGGCCGTCGTCCTTCGACACGACGGTGCCGTCGGGCAGGGTGAGCGGCGAGATCTCCTCGGCCCAGAATCCGTTCTCGACGTTGGCGACGGCACGCTGCTGCGAGCGGGCGCCCCACTCGTCCATCTCTTCGCGGCTGACGTTCTCGACCTGGACGACGTTCTCGGCGGTCTGGCCCATCGCGATGTACATGTCGGGCAGGCCTTCGGGCGGCGTCCAGGTGTCGGCGCCACCCTGGGCGCGCTCGGCGGTGCGGGCGCCGGCTTCCTTGTAGATCGGGTTCGGGGCGGTGTCGGACGCACCGTTGCCGTAGCGGCTGACGGCTTCGACACCGGCCGCGATGAAGCAGTCGCCTTCGCCGGCCTTGATGGCGTGGGCGGCCATGCGGATCGTCTGGAGCGACGACGAGCAGTAGCGGTTCACGGTCACGCCGGGCACCTCGCCGAGACCAGCGAGATCGGCGACGACGCGGCCGATGTTGAAGCCGGCTTCGCCGGCGGGCTGACCACAGCCCATGATGAGGTCTTCGACCATGGACGACTCGACCTGGGGCACCTTCTCCATGAGGGCCTTCACGATCTGAGCCGCCATGTCGTCGGGACGGAGGTCGACCAGCGACCCCTTTGCGGCGCGCCCGATCGGGCTCCGGGCGGTGGCGACGATCACTGCTTCAGTCATAGGTTGCCAGCGTAGTTACCGAGCAGTAGCCGAGCCCAAGCGAAGCCCTGTGACCCCCGTCAGCCCGGCCCGCTG
>JBPEWX010000315.1:0-2374 GCA_052032235.1 Ilumatobacter sp.
AAACCGGGCGTCGCCGAGTAGGTCGCGCAGCGCAGCCCGCGTTTCCTCGGGCGACGACTGATCGGCCACCGTCCCGCTGTGGGCGCCGAGAGACTGCAGGACGGCGGTCGAGGCGCCGAGCAGTTTGGCAGCGGCGTCGTACGAGCCGCTTCGTTGCAGGAGTCCGGCGATGACGCCGATGGTCCACGCCGACATGGCTTGACTGCGGAGGCGCGACGTGATCAGGAGCGCGGCGCGGGCATGGGCCAGCGCGTCGTCGTAGTCGTCGATGGAGCCGGCGAGATGGGCCAGGTTCCCGAGGTTCATCGCCTCCTGATACCGGGCGCCGATCCGGCGGTTCGCCTCCCGGGCGGCCTCGTAGCGGATGCGGGCCTCGGCCGCTTCGCCGAAGAACCTCAGTAGCACCCCGCTCACGTTGAGTGCCTGTGCCAACAGTGCCTGCTCGTCGCGGTCCCTGGCCGCCTCGATCACGGCGTCGACCCTGCGCAACGCCTCATTGAACTCGTTCGGGCGCCGCAGCGAGGTGGCGCTCAGGTAGGCGAGCGCCTGCTGCTCGTAGCGCCAGTCTCCGGCCCTCCGTGCCGCCTCGATCGCCTGCTCGTAGTGGCGACGAGCCCGATCGATGTCGCGATCGCTGAACGCCATGAACCCGGCGGTCAGATGGATGCGACCGACAACCTGCGGGTCCACTTCGTCGACGCCTGACAACGCACGCTCGATCCAGCGGCGACCGTCGGCATGCCGACCGGTGCGGTACCACCACATGTTGAGGTCGCCGACGATCTGGCCGACGAGGTCGTGACGGTCGAGCTCCACCGCCCGCTGGAGTGCCGCCAGGATGTTGGCGTTCTCGACGTCGAGGTCCTCGATCCACGTTCCGGCTCGACGGCTCCAGCGTTCCTCCTCGATCGACCTCGTCATGTCGGCCACGAAGGTGAGGTGATCCCGGTAGGCCTCCAGACGACGCTCGCCGTCGCCGAGCTGCGACGACGCATAGGCGCCGATGAGGTTGAGCGTGGAAAACCTTGGAGCGCCGCCGACCGATTCGGATCTCACGAGCGACTTGTCGACGAGCGACGCCAGCGCATCCAACGCCTCGACGTCGGTCTCCAGCCGTCCCACAACCCTCGCACCCTCGAGTGACCAGCCCCCGGCGAAGACCGACAACCGCTCGAACAGCTGCTGTTGTGACGGCGTGAGGAGCCGGTAGCTCCACTCCATCAAGCGGGTGACCGAGTGTTGACGCTCCGGTCGGTCGTGAAGGCGCTCGGCGATCGAGCCGATGTTGGCTTCGAGGTGGTTCACCAGGTAATCGAGCGACAGGTATCGGAGCTGGGCCGCAGCCAGCCCGAGCGCCAAAGGGAGGCCGTCGACCAGGTCGCAGATGGTGGCAACGGTGGAACGGTTCGCCTCGGTCAAACGGAACTCGGGATCGGCTTGACCGGCAAACTGCGCGAACAGGATCGACGCCGGCGGGTCCGCCCCGTCGCCACTCCTGGTGTCGAGGGGACTGATCTCGACGGTGCGTTCGACCGACAGCCGTAGGCGATCTCGGCTGGTGACCAGCACTCGCAGGGTTGGCAGGGCGGAAAGCAGACGACCGATCTCTCCGCCGGCGGCAATGAGCTGTTCGAAGTTGTCCAGCACCAGGAGCACGGCCTCGTCGCGCAGTGTTTCGGTCAGCAGAGCGAACAGATCGACCTCGGTCTCGGGCTGGAGACCGAGCGCGGCGCAGAGCCGGGGAAGCACGAACTCCGCCTCGTCGATGTCCTCGAGCTGGACGAACACGCTGCGATCACCGGCATCCTCCCAGATGCGTGCGACCTCGATCGCCAGCCGGGTCTTGCCCACGCCGCCCGGCCCGATCAGGGTCACCAGGCGACCGGCACGCAGCTGATCGAGAATGATCCCGAGCTCTCCTTCCCGGCTGACCAGCCGGTCGGCGGCCGGTGCGAGGATTCCTGCCGCCGGCGGTCCGAACGGCGCGGGCGATGCCTTCGAGTCACCGTTGCCGCCCGATCGGATTCGGCCCACGAACTGGTAGCCGCGACCATGGGCGGTACGGATCATCCGTTGCGATCGCCCGTCGTCACCGACAGCCTGCCTGGCCGACTTGATGCGGCTGGTCAGCGCCGATTCACTGACGAACCGATCGCCCCAGATGTTGTCGAGCAACTCGGTTTTCGGGACCACTCGGTCCCGTTCGGCGACCAGATAGCTGAGCACATCGAAGACCTGCGGCTCCATCGGGACGACCTGCCCCCCACGCCGCAGTTCGATCGCGTTGAGGTCGAGTTCGTAGTCGTCGAATCGAACCAGCTCCCGGGCGGCCATCAGGGCCATGGTAGGGGCCGGTCGGCAGTGGTGTCAGAGA
>JBPEWX010000316.1:0-5288 GCA_052032235.1 Ilumatobacter sp.
GACCGCTGGTTCGGGCTCGGGAACCGTGGCGTGAACCGCGTGTCGCCGACGAGTGTTCGGAGTCGATCGATCTCGGCGTCGAGGAGATCGTGGTGGACGTCGCCGAGCGTTGTGGGGTCGACGTCGTGGACGATCGTGCCGTCGGGTCGTTGGGCCCAGCCGCCGACGATGCGACCGTCGACCCATACCGTCGGGCCGATGTTGCCGTTGCGGTCGGTGACCCGGGTGTTGGTGCCGTCGTCGAGGTACCACGCCCGTTGCTTCCACCCCATCGCCGTCGGATCGAGCCCCGGCAACAGCGCGACCCACCGACCGGGGTCGGCGGTGTCGCCCTCGTCGCCGGGGAGGACGTGGCCGATGACGTCGGCTCGACCGTCGTTCGTCGAGACCTCGACGGCATCGAGTCGCTCGAGCGAGCGACGCACCAGCGTCTTGGTCGACCCGGTCCACCACACGAGATCGTCGAGCGTGGCGGGGCCGGACGTGGCGAGCCACGCTCCGATCACCGCGACCGCTCCGGCGAGTTCGTCGTGGTCGTCCTGGTCGTCGAGGCGTCGGCCGACCCACGACTCGACCGGCCACCAGTCGTACTGTGAGGCGATCCAGGTTCCGGCGGGTCGTCCTCGTGCGATGCGCCCCTCGAACGCGGCGACGAGCAGTGCTCGGGTGTGGACGGCCATCGTGGCGCCGTCGTTGGTGCCCTGGTTGACGGGCCGCGGTTCGGCCAGGTCGGGAACGATCTCACCGACCGCTCGCGTGCTGATCGGCCCGCCGTGGTCGTGCACGGCGGTCGTCACCCGCTCGATGGCGTCGTCGACGTCGGTCTCGTCGAGGCCGAACAGCTTGCCGGTCCGTCGTCGTTCGGCGGCGGCGATCTTGCGGGTGAACCCGGCGTGTGCGGCGATGGTCGTCGCCGGTGTCATCGCCCAGAGGGTGCGGCGCATCGCGTGGTGGCGCAGCAGTCGCCGGTCGTCGTAGAGCGCTCGGTCGACCGCATCGATGGACGGCTGCCGGAGGCGCAGCGCCGCCGACAGGTAGACGGTGACGGGGTCGGACGAGTGGAGAGCCACCAGTGCCTCGGCGACCTGGTCGACGGTGTCGACCCGAGCGGTCGGCGTCAGCAGGTGCCGCACCGCCAGCCGCCGCCTCCGCTCCTGGACCGAGATCTCCACGCCCCGACCGTACCCCCGCAGTTGCCCTCGTCGATCGCCCCTTGCGGGTTCGACGGGGTGGGTCAGGCGGGTTCGCCGATCTCCTTGAGGGCGTCGGCGATGGCGACCCGGAGGCGGCGGGCGACGGCAGGGGAGAGGTGGGTCACGAGCCCGGCGCCGGCCTGGCCGACTTCCTCGACGGTGAGGACGACGCGTGGTTCGGCGTCGTCGTAATCGTCGCTGATCGCGACGGCCCAGGAGACGGGCGCGAGGTCGTCCTCCCAGCCGGGCGGGATGTCGTCCGGCGTCGCCGGATAGTCGTCGATCGATCGGCGCACCGTGTTCCTCCTGGTCAGCATGGTTGTCCGGACTTAAACCCGACAAAATTGATCGGAATTATGTTGTATCGAACCGAGCGTGAGCGTAGTGTCGTCGCAAATCCCGACCAACCCAGTCGGGAATGATCCGGACAAAGACCGAGATGCAGACCCTGACCCCCGTCACCCTCCGTTCCCGCCCGTCGCTCGACGAGACCGAACTCGCGCTGGTCAACGCACGGCTCGAGTCGGCATCGCCGAGCGAGATCGTCGCATGGGCCCACGACCGTTTCGGCGCCCGGCTGGCGATGACCGCCTCGTTCGCCGACACCACGCTCATCGACATCGCGACGTCGGTCGCCCCCGATGTCGAGGTGATCTTCCTCGACACCGGGTTCCACTTCGCGGAGACGTTGAACACGGTGCGTCGGGCCATGGAGCGGTACGCGCTCAACCTGACGGTCCTGCGCCCGTCGGCCGATGCCGCCGACGTCTGGGAGCACGGCTCCGACGCCTGCTGCGCCGCCCGCAAGGTCGACCTGCTCGACCAGCACCTGATCGGTCGTGTCGACGCCTGGCTCAGCGGCGTTCGACGTGCCGACAGCCCCGAACGGGCCGACGCGCCGATCGTGTCGATCGACCGGCGCGGCCTCGTGAAGGTCAACCCGATGGCGAACATGACCGACGACGAGTACGACCGCTACATCGCCGAACGTGACGTGCTCGTCAACACGCTGCAGTACGACGGCTACGCGTCGATCGGTTGCTGGCCGTGCACCGAGCCGTCCACCGACGGTCGTGCGGGTCGCTGGGGTGGCGCCAAGACCGAGTGCGGGCTCCACCTGTGAGCGGCGTCTTCGAGGCGCCCTACCCGGTCGTCCTCGATCTGGTCGGCAAGCGGGCGCTCGTCGTCGGAGCCGGACCCGTCGCGGCGCGCAAGGTCGCCGGTCTGCTGCGTGCCGGGGCACACGTCACCGTGGTCGCCCCCGATGCCGTGTCGGAGATCGCCGAAGATCCCGACGTCCGCTGGCACGAGCGGCCGTACCGTCGCGGCGAAGTCGCCTCGTACGCGATCGCGATCACGGCGACCAGCGACCCCGCCGTCAACCGGCAGGTCGCCCGTGACGGCAACGCCGCCAACGTGTGGGTGAACTCGGCCGACGACCCGGCCAACTGCGCCTTCATCCTGCCGTCGGTCGTCCAGCGTGGCCAGCTCCAGGTCTCGGTGTCGACGAACGGTCGGAGCCCGGCGATGGCCCAATGGGCGCGTCGACGCCTCGAACAGCTCTTCACCGACGCACACGGGGCGGCGCTCGACGTCCTCGCCGAGGTGCGGGCGGAAGTCCAGCAGGCCCGGGGCACGTCCGAGGTCGACGGCTGGACCGACGCGCTCGACGACCACTTCTTCGATCTCGTCGCCGCCGGCGAACTCGACGCAGCGCGCGATCAGCTCCGCCGGGCGCTCGGCGTCGACGGTGAGCACGACCCAACGCACCAGGAGGTGCCGTCATGACCGTCCATCTCGTGGGCGCCGGACCGGGCGACCCCGATCTGCTCACCCTGCGCGCCGCGTCGCTGCTCGCCCGAGCCGAGGTCATCGTCCATGACCGGCTCGTCGACCCGCGGCTGCTGGCATCGGCGTCGTCGTGGGCCGAACTGGTCGACGTCGGCAAGACGCCGGGCTCGCGCCGCAACAGCCAGGACGAGATCAACGACATCCTCGTCGACCGGGGACGTCGCTACGAGACCGTCGTCCGGCTGAAGGGCGGCGACCCGTTCGTGTTCGGCCGGGGCGGCGAAGAAGCCGAGGCGTTGCGTGCCGCCGGTATCGACGTCGAGGTCGTCCCCGGTATCTCGTCGTCGGTCGCCGGTCCGGCGGCAGCCGGGATCCCGGTCACGATGCGCGGTGTCGCCAGTGGCGTCAGCATCGTGACCGCCCACCAGGATCCGAACAACGACCGCCAGCTCGACTGGACGGCGCTCGCCAACGCCGGAACCACCCTCGTCATCCTGATGGGCGCCGCTCGCGCCCGGTCGATCGCCGAGCGGCTCGTGGCCGGTGGCATGCGGCCCGACATGCCGGTCGCCGTCGTCACGAACGCCACCTGCCCCGACCAGTGCATCGACCGCCTGACCCTCGACCGGCTCGGTCGTGAGCCCGTCGCCAACCCGTCCGTGATCGTCGTCGGAGAAGTCGCGGCCCGCGACGTCCTCCGTGACGTGCCCGTCCTCGCATCGCTCGTCGAAGGAGCAGCCTCATGACGATTCTCGACCGCCCCGACACCGACCGCCGTGACGAACACGGCATCGATGTCCTCCCGGTGGAGGACTGGGATGCCGGCCAGGTCGCCGACATCGCCAAGTTCCGCGACCAGCTCGCCGGCTACCTCTCGGGTGACGTGCCCGAAGACGTGTTCCGTGTGTTCCGCCTGACGAACGGCATCTACGGCCAGCGTCAGGGCGGCACGAACCAGATGGTGCGCGTCAAGGTGCCGTACGGCTCGATGACGCCGGAGCAACTGGAGATGATGGCCCACATCGCCGAGCGGTACAGCCGCGGCTGGGGCCACATCACGACGCGACAGAACCTGCAGTTCCACTTCGTGCAACTCACCGACATCCCCGACGTGATGGAGCTCATGGCGTCGGTCGGCCTCACCAGTCGGGAGGCGTGTGGCGACACCGTGCGCAACATCCAGGGCTGCCACCTCGCCGGTGCCTGCCCACAAGAAGTGCTCGACATCACCCAGTGGGCCGAAGCGGCGTACCAGCACTTCGTGCGCAACCCGCTCGGTCAGCGCCTGCCGCGCAAGTTCAAGATCAACTTCTCGGGCTGCGCGACCGACTGCGGCCAGGCGATGTTCAACGACGCCGGCGTGATCGCCGTGACCCGCACCCTCGACGACGGCACCGTCGAGCGTGGGTTCCGCGTGTACGTCGCCGGCGGTCTGGGGGCGACGCCGCACCCGGCGCTCGCGCTGGAGGAGTTCACGCCGCGCGACCAGCTGATGCCGACCATCGAGGCGATCCTTCGGGTGTTCAACGAGGCCGGCAACCGCGACAACAAGCTGCGCGCCCGCATGAAGTGGCTCGTCGACACGCTCGGCTTCGAGGAAGTGCAACGTCGGGTCTTCGCCAGTCGCAAGTTCCTCGTCGCATCGTCGTCGTGGCCCGGCGGCATCCCGGACGAGGTCGAGCAGCACGGCGACGATCCGGCCGGTTCGACGACCGACGGCGAGATCACCAAGATCGGCCAGGGCATCGACACCCGGCCGGTCTCGATCGGCGGCCTGTCGCCCTACGTTCGCTGGCACCACGCCAACGTCGTGCGCGGTGCTGCGAACGGCTCGGTGAGCGCCTACGCCTACGCCCAGCTCGGCGACATCACCGCCGACCAGTTCCGTGCCCTCGCGGCGATCCAGCGCGAGTTCGGTGCCGGTGTGCGACTCAGCAACCGACAGAACGTCGTGTTCCGCGATCTCACCGACGAGCAACTGCCGGCGCTGTACGAGCGACTCGACGCGATCGGCATGGCCCAGCCCGGCGCAGAGCTGGTGCGCGACGTCGTGGCCTGCCCCGGTGCCGACACCTGCAACCTCGCCGTCACCCAGAGCCGCGGTCTCGCCAAGGCGATCGGCGATCGCCTCGAGGAGGAAGGGCTCGCCGAGGTCGGCGGGCTCCGCATCAACATCTCCGGCTGCACGAACTCGTGCGGCCAGCACCACGTCGCCGACATCGGCTTCTTCGGTGCCGAGCGACGCGCCAACGGACGGTCGGCACCGGGGTACCAGATGCTGCTCGGCGGCTACGTCGGCGACGA
>JBPEWX010000317.1:0-2173 GCA_052032235.1 Ilumatobacter sp.
GTCGGTGCCGGCCTTGCCCGGGCCGATCGCTCGAGCCCGCCGCATGGGGCGCCCGTGGGCGATCCGGCTGGCGTGCGTGTGGGACACCCTCGAACGCTACGACGGCGTCCGCCGCCGGAGCGACCGTCTCCCGGCGCAGCACCTCGTGTGCGATCTCGCTGCCGACGTCCGTCGTCTGGCCGACGACGACCTGCTCGGGCTGGGAACGGTGTGGTCCGACATCGCCACACGGCTCGACGCCGCCTGCTCCGACCCGCTCGGCGACGATCCCGCGACGGCGATCCGTGCACTGACCGACACGGTCACCGCGGTCGCCGACGACATGATCGACTGAGTCCCGCGGCTCACCGCCGACGCGTGAGCCGAGCACGTCGCGGTTTGGAGTCGACGCCGCGGTGGCACCATGAGGCACATCGATGCCGACTCCGAACGACCACGCGCGCCGTCGCGACTGCGCCGCTGGCTGCTGATCGGCACCGTCGCGTACGTGGCGGCGCTGTCGATCGTCGGGCTGCTCGGACGAGGCCGCACCTTCGTCGAGGTGCAGCCCGGCGGTGCCCTCTTCGACGACCGGGTGCTTCCGGTCTTCTTCGTCGCGTTCCTCGTCAGTGCCGCAGTCAGTTGGCGATGGCCGCTGACCGGTGGCGTCGTCGGTCTCTTCACCGTCGCCACCTTCGTGCCGTTCGCCCAGCAGCAACTCGTCACCTGGTCGGCCGCCTTCCTCATCGGAACGGTCTCGGTCGCCGTGGTCGCCTGGCTGACGATCGGCCTGACCGAACGTGGCCGGGAGGTGGCAGACGACGAGGGTTCGAGCGTCGACGCCGACGACATCGCGCCGATGGAAGCGATGACGATCGACCGGCGGCGCTTCCTCTTCACGCTCGCCGGGGGCGCCGTCGCCGTCGTCGCCGGCAGCGTCCTCGGCCGCTACGTCTACGACCTGATCTGGGGACCCACCCACCCCGAGAGCGACCTCGCCGAGCTGCCCGGGTCGCCACTCGACTGGGTGTGGTGCGGAGCCGTCACCACGAGTGGGTGTGCCGTCCGTGCCCGGCCGAGTCGTCCGTTCACCACCGCAACGCTCCGTCTCGCTCGCGACGCCGACGTCACCGACATCGTCCATTCGGTCGCACTCACCGACGTCTACGACCGCGTCGCCGACTTCCGGGTCGACGGCCTCGATGCTGCTACCCGGTACTTCTACGCGGTCGAGGTCGACGGCGAACTCGACCGGACCCGGACCGGATCGTTCCGCACCTTTCCCGCCGACGATCGACCGCTCCGCCTCGTGTTCAGTTCGTGTGCCCGGACCGGCTCGAACGGCCAGGTCTTCGACGCGATCCGCGAACTCGACCCCGACGTGTACGTCTGCCTCGGCGACTTCCACTACGGCGACGTGTTCGTCGACGACGTCGACGACTACCGCCAGGTGTTCGACGTCCAGCTGACCCGGCCGGCCCAAGCGGCGCTGTACCGGTCGACTCCCATCGCCTACGTCTGGGACGATCACGACTACGGGCCCAACGACTCGAACCGCGACGCGCCCGGGCGAGCGGCGGCGATGACCGCGTACCGCGAGTACGTGCCCCACTACGAACTCGCCGGGCCCGACTCGGCCATCTTCCAGGCGTTCACGATCGGCACGACGCGGGTGATCATGACCGACGCGCGATCGGCACGTGACCCGCAGAGCGACCCCGACAGCGACGCCAAGTCGATGCTCGGCGCCGAACAACGCGCCTGGCTCCTCGACGAGTTGACGCGGAGCGCCGTCGATCACGACGTCGTCATCTGGGCGAACCCGGTGCCGTGGGTCGACCCGGCCGCACCCGGTGCCGACTCGTGGGCCGGCTACGACGCCGAACGGCGAGCGATCGCCGATCACATCGCCGAACGCGGCATCGCCAACCTCGTGATGGTGTCGGGCGACGCCCACATGGTGGCGATCGACGACGGCACCCACACCAACTACGCCGCCGTCGAGGGGCCGGCGTTCCCGCTCCTGCACGTCGCAGCGCTGGACCGGCCCGGCAGCACGAAGGGCGGGCCGTACACCTCGGGTCCGATCACCGGCGGAGGACATTTCGGCGTGGTCGAGGTCGAACCGATCGAGGCGGGCGTCGAGGTCGGCCTCGTGGCGAAGGACTGGCGCGGCGACGACCTCCTCCGGCAC
>JBPEWX010000318.1:0-2236 GCA_052032235.1 Ilumatobacter sp.
GAACTCGGCGTCTGATCGACACGATCGGCGTCAGGTGTCGTGTTCGGCCTCGGTGCAGAGGCGCACGATCGCCAGGCCGACGGCGACGCCTCCGAGCCGTCCGAGGATCGCGCCGACGTCGCCGACCGAGTCGAAGTTGCCCTGGAAGAACACGGCCAGGATGCCGAGCACGGCCAGTGCCAGGATCACGTAGGCGAGACCGGCGATGATCCGGAGCAGCCATTGGGCGTGGACGACCACCGGTTCGACCAGCGGTCGCACCAGCCAGGCCGCGACGAGCCCGGCGATCAGCGCGGGAACCACCACGACGGCGTTCTGCGGCAGGGTCGCGAACGACACCAGTTCCGCCCGTTGACCCCAGACACCGTCTTCGAACCGGCTGTCGCTCACGGCGGCGGCTCGGCGGACCTGGATGACGAGGATGCCGACGAACGCGAGCACGAACATCCACCCGGTGAAGACCAGGGCCTTCGCCCACCGGAGCCGCTCGTGTTCGGTCACCAGGGCGTTCTACCACGATGCGGGTATTGCGAGGTCAGATCTCGCCCCGTCGTTCCATCCAGAGGAACGTGATCCAACCCGGCAGGATCGGCAGCCAGAACGTCGCGAGCCGGAACGTCAGGACCGCCGAGATGGCGACGCCGCCGTCGAGTCCGAATCCGGTGAACGCCGCGATCATCGCGGCTTCGAGCGGCCCGATGCCGCCGGGGGTGGGGGCGATGTTGGCGATCGCAGCGGCGCCGAGGTACGCAGCCCCGATCTGGGCGAACGACAGACCGCCCCCGAACGCCTCGACGGCGAACACGGCACCGATCAGGTAGCTCAACGTGATGCAGGTGGACCCGCCGAGCAGTCCGGCGACACGAGCCGGACTCTTCAGCACCTGACCGCTGTACCCGGCGGCGGTGCGCAGGCCCGACACCACCGGCATGATCAGGCGCTGCCGCGTGTACGGGATCGCGACGGCGATCCCGAGCAGCACCAGTGCTCCGACCGCGACGAGCAGTACGGTGCCGATGCTCGGGAGCGACAGCCCGCCGATGTCGGCGCCGCCCGCCCACGCGAAGAAACCGACCATCAGGACCAGGTGGGTGGCGACCCCTGCCATCGTGTTGAGCGCCACGGAGGCGCTGGCCTCCGGCCCGGTGAGGCCGTTGCGTTGCAGGAATCGACCGGCCAACGCCATCTTGCCCGACCCGGCGGGTCCGACCAGCTGGGCGAACGACGACGCCACCTGGCTGCGTGCCGACGGAGCGATCGGCATCCGCTGGGCGACCGACCCGATGAACGAGATCGTCGCGAACACGTAGTAGATCGTCGCGGCGCCGAGCAGCGCCGGGATCCACTGCCACTGGGCGTCGCCGAACGCGTCGACGGTGTCGTCGAGGTTGCCGAACTGGGGGAGGAGCGAGTAGAAGGCGAGCGCGCCGGCCATGATCATGATCAGCGTCTTCGGTTGGATGCGAGCGAGCTTCTCGAGCGGGACGTCGTCGACCCCGGTGCGGTCGTGGATCTCGGCCCGGAGTGCGTCGAGCAGGCCGCGCTGGCGGCGGATCTCGCGCCCGAGTGAGCTGCTGAGAGCCAGCGGCTGGAGGAGCGGGAGCGACCGGTTGACCGGTTCCTCGCCGAACGCCTCGATTGCTGCGGCGACGGTGCGTTGCGGCCCGGCGACGGCGCCGACGGCGACGAGCAGTTCGGCGACGTCGCGCGACAGGGCACGGTCGTCGGCTGCCAGTTCGGCGTCGTCGAAGTCGAGCGGTCGAACTCGGCCGGCGGGGTCGACGATGAAGTTGTCGAGCGTCAGATGATGGTGCGCCGTCCGGGTGGCGTGGATGAGCCCGACCTGTTCGAACACCTGGGCGATCAGGTCGTCGGAGAACTCGGCGGGGGAGAGCGCCGACATCGATCGGCCGTGGATCAGCTCCTCGGCGAGCAACACGCCACCATCGGGCGTGACGCCCAGACCGATGAGCTGCGGCGCCGCGACGCCACCGTCGTTGACGGTGTGCAGCGCGAGGGCCTCGTGTTCGACGCGTCGCTTCAAGGTGCTGTACGGCCGCCGCACCTCGGACGAACGCAGCCGGATGCTGCGGTACGCGCGATTGAGCAGATCGGAGTCCTGGTCGTCGGGGGTCCGCATCTTGATGAAGGTTCGCACCGCGTCGTCGTCGGTGGCGACGTAGTGCACCGACCCGCCGGTCGACGTGTCGAGACGGCCGATCCGAACGGGGTCGAG